>SKGE01000023.1 GCA_007117625.1 Candidatus Izemoplasma sp.
ATTTGATGGAATTAGTGTCGTGATTGAACGCAATCTAGGAGAAGTCGAATCGCAAACCATCTCAAAAGAAGAGATTCGTCAACACATTGCTAAAGCAATGAAGGACTTTGCTTCGAGCCTATTGGATAAGTAGGTGTGAAGATGAAAAATAAAAATATAGAACAATTGATTGGTGAAACGTTTAATGATATTGCCAATGCGATCGAAACAGGTCAGTTTGGCAAAAGTCGGATCGGCTTAACCACTTTAGGCAGTGAACATGGGGTTGAAACGTTAGTTCAAGCCGGTGTAGAAGCACAAAAAGAAGGTGTTGAAGTTGTTTTGATTGGACCTAAAAACAACACTGGCTTAGAAACTTTTGAAACAGACTGCGAAGATGAAGCCCATAAAATCATGGAAAAATTACTTGATGAGAACTATCTTCAAGGGTGTGTCACGCTACACTATAACTTTAAAATAGGGGTCTCTACCGTAGGTAAAGTGGTAACCCCAGCATTCGGTAAGGACATGCTGATTGCAACCACCACCGGCGTTAGTGATACCAATCGTACCATCGCCATGTTTAAAAATACGCTTTATGGCATTATAACCGCAAAAGCTTTAGGTGTTTCAAAGCCAACTGTCGGAATTTTAAATGTCGATAACGCCCACAATGTGGTTCGACTGCTAGAAAAACTAAATACTCAAGGCTATGAAATCAACTTTTCTGAAAGCAAGCGAAGCGATGGTGGTAAAGTTATGCGCGGGAATGATTTACTGATGGCAAGCTGTGATGTCATGGTAACCGATACCCTTACAGGCAACATTTTAATGAAACTATTCTCATCATTTCATACAGGTGGTTCTTACGAAGCAGTTGGTTATGGATATGGTCCTGGCATTGGATTTGACCATGATAAGATTATAAACATTATCTCTAGAGCCTCAGGGACGAAGGTTATTGCAAATGCGATTTCCTATACGGCAAAGCTTGCACAAGGCCACCTTATAGATGTCATTGAAGAAGAGTATAAAAAACTCAAAGCAAGTCGTTTCGATGAGATCATTCAAGATTACCTCAAAGAAAATACAGCTAAAACTAAATCCGAAGCATCATTTAAAATGCCTGAAAAAGAAGTCATTACCGAAGAAATTAGTGGCATTGATGTTTTAGATTTAGATGAAGCGCTAAACACATTACTTCAAGATGGTATCTATGCCGAAACTGGTATGGGATGTACAGGACCAATCATTTTAGTATCAAAAGATAAACTAAATGAAGCAAAGCAACGTTTAAATGAAAGTGGCTATATTGCTTTGCAATAAATGCAACACTGTGAGATAGTTTTAAAAACAATATAAAAGGCTCAATGAGCCTTTTTATATTGAGTGTATGCAAGAAGAAGTGTAATGTGATAAAATTTAAATGGGTCATGAATATATAATTTGGAAGTGGTTTAATGGGAATAAAACTTTGTAAAGATATGAAAGCTTGTCAAGCAGTTGATGTGTTGGTAGATTTGTACGAAGCTAATGATGATCAAGTTCAAATCAAATACTTAAATAAACCTCAACAAAGCGTGTTAAAAGTCGGATACCCTCAAGATAAACTTGCTGCTGGGTACCAAGCCGCTTTCGACTACTTAAGTAATATGTCGATTGAATCAATCTGTTTTACAGTTTTACCTAATGATACTTTTGCAGAAGTTCAATCAGTACTAAAGGATTATCTTGAGCTTTTTGATATTTACCTTGTAACTCAAGCAGCGCTTTTACCTAAACTAAAGTATGAAGTTATGCGCCAATACCTAGACAAACACTTTGGCTTGGTTGAAACCATGATGCATAAGAGTATTTATGAAAATCTATCGGTAGGTAGTGTTTTAGAAAAGGTTGACAAAAGTTTTTCTGAAACCGTGCTTGAACGTATTCAAAAGCAGGGTAAAGAAGAGCACGAAGTTTACAAAAAGGCAAATATCGATCGCAAACATTTCTCAAAAATCCGTAGCAATAAAGATTATAAACCGAAAAAAACGACTGCAATTGCGCTCGGTATCGCTTTAGAGCTATCACTTGATGACTTCAATGATTTGCTTGAAAAGGCAGGCTTTGTGCTATCGTCGAGTTCTAAATTTGATTTGATTGTCCGGTATTTTGTTGAACGTAAAATATATGATTTGTTTGAGATTAATGCAACGCTGTTTGAGTTTACCAACAAAACACTATAAAGTGTCGCCTGATGGGCGACCTTTTTTTATCTTTAATCGGTTATAGTGAGTTTATCTTAAAGAGAGGAGGTGTCCATATGACAGAACTTGTGTTTGTCTTGGATCGCAGTGGTTCTATGGGGGGATTAGAATCGGATACAATTGGTGGATTTAACAGCATGCTTGAAAAACAAAAGAAACTTGATGGTAAAGTTTTTGTAACCACAATCCTTTTTGATGACCGTTATGAAGTGTTACATGATCGTGTTGAGTTAGAACATGTAAAACCACTTAGTCATGCTGATTATTTTGTAAGAGGGATGACAGCGCTGCTTGACGCAGTAGGTAAAACAATTGCACGTGTTAAGAGCATTGATGTATCGAGTAAAGAAAAACGCCAGGTATTGTTTGTAATTATGACAGATGGGCTTGAAAATGCGAGCCGAGAATATAGTTATAAAACCATCAAACAAAGGATTAATCGATTGACAAGTGATGCATCTTGGGAGTTTATCTTTCTTGGTGCGAACATCGATGCTGTTGAAGTAGGGTCAAGGTTCGGCATGCGCGAAGACAAAGTGGTGAATTACCACGCGGATGAGGCTGGGGTGCAGTTAAACTATCAAGTGATAAGTGATGCCGTAACACAATACCGTGAAACAAAAGAAATCGGAAAAAACTGGAAAGCAAAGATTGATAAAGATTTCAAAACTCGCAAGAAGTCATAATCGATAAGACGAAATCATTTCATGCTATAATAGGTATGAAATGATTTTTTATAAGGGGTGTTTGTCTATGCTAAAACGTGTTGGTGTTGGATTGATTACAGGTGCGATTTTAGGTGTCTTTTGTATTATCGGAGCTTCGACAAGAAGTACAGAGGCATTGCCTGTAAGTTACTTATTTGCATTTTGGTACAACCGTGTGGTGATGGGACTACTCATTGCCTTGATTCCAAAGCAACCCTTCAAAGTGATGATGGGGCTAGGGCTAGCCGCAGGCCTGTTTGTATCTTTTGCCTTTTACAGTTCGACTGACTTTCAAGACTTAATGGGCTTTTTAGCGGGCATTGTCTATGGTGCAATTATTGTAACCGTGCTTCATTTTTATGATGAGAAGTTTAAGGCTTCTTAAAACATAAAAGATGTTCGTAGTTTTTTGAGACTACGAACATCTTTTTTTAGGTTATGTTTTTTCAATATAGGCAATCGCTACTGTGCCAATCCCCGCGTTCATCGCAACAACCGTAGAAATATCGATAATATATGACGGTTTCATGTTTAACATCGCTTCAAAAGATTTCGCATATTGATTGGCGCGGTCTATCGCATTGGCGTGGACAATCGCAAAACGTTCGATCCCTTTTTCTTTCGCAATCGTATCAATGTGTGCTTTTATTTTTTGAGTGGCCTTATTTAGTGAGAAGGCTTTATCAAAAATAATCCCTTCACCAGTATCATCAATGGAAATTACCGGCTTTAGATTTACGGCTTTACCCACTATTCCAACTGCTTTTTTGAGTCTTCCAGAACGCACCATATATTTCAAAGTTTTCACCGAAACCAGAATCTTGGTTTTATGGCGCAGATCCAATAAGCCTGCCTCAATTTCATCGATCGATTTTCCAGCTTCAATCCACTCTTGTGCTTTCATGACGAGTAATCCTTCAGCCCCTGAGTTTTGCATCGTGTTGATGACTCTAATGTTTGTTTTGGTGTTTTCTAGGACTTTTGCGGCTTGTTTGAACACATTATAGGTCCCACTCATTTTTTCAGAAACGCTTAACACAACAATGTTTTCATAGTAACTCGAAAGAAATGAGTAAAAGTTCTCGACTTGTTTTTGGTTTGGTTGTGCGCTTTTTGGATAAGTTGATAAGCTATCCATAAACTGATAAAACTTATCGGATGAAATGGTAAGCTTATCATAGTAATTCGAGTCTTCGATAATCAGGCTAATTGGAATGACGTGGATTTGCTTTTCATCGATATACGTTTTTGGCAAGTCGGCAATCGAATCAGTGACTAAAGCAGTTTTGAATTTACGGTTGTGTACAATTTCATGTTGTTTTTTCATATCGTCTACTTTTTGTTCGATGATCGAGCCATAAGAACGTAAGTGATAAAAAACTTCTTGGGGTTGATCGGTATGAATATGTAATCTTAAAATGCGATTATTGCCTGCAACGACAACGGAATCACCTAAAGATTTAACGGTATCTTTTAATTGTTTTTGTGAAATGTTTTCACCTTTGATCAGTGCTTCGGTACAGTAGCGGTAGGTTTCAGCGCCAAAATCGAGGTGTTCGGTTGAATCGAGTGATGGTGCATCATCAAGATCAACGGCAGTTTCTTCACCTGTTGTCATATATAGCGTGAAACCTTCAATGAAGTGTATAAAACCTTTTGCACCCGCATCGACAACATCGCTATTGCGTAGTTTTTGCATTGTAACTTTAGTGTTTTCTAAAGAAACGTTTAATGTCTTTAACGTTTCTTCTAAAATTGTATTAAAGTTATTGCTTGTGTTTTTTTGTGTTTTGAAAGCTTCAGCAAAATCTTTCATCAAGGTAATCATCGTACCTTCAACTGGATTTTCAATCGCTTCATAAGCATACGGTACGGCGGCTTCGATAGCAGCTGCAAAGTCTTCTAAAGCGATAGTGTCTTTGTCGCTTAAAGCGTTTAGCCAACCACTTAAGTAAGAAGCGAAAATAATCCCAGAGTTCCCACGCGCTCCAATTAAGGCAGCGTCGGTAATACTTTTGAAGGTTTTTGAGTTGTCTTCATCTAAGTTGCTTTTGGTTAGAATTGTCTGCATCAATGATGCTAAGTTGCTTCCTGTGTCACCATCGGCAACTGGGAAGACGTTGATTTCATTCAAATGATTTTTTCGTTTGATCACGGCTTTAGCACCGGCCATAAACGAGTAATAAAAGCGTTCTTTATCTAAAACTTGGGTTGTCATAAAAGCCTCCTAAAAGTCTTTATTAGTTAAATATTATCATAAAATTATTAAGATTCATGAACAAACACTTCGTTTTAACAAAATTGTAATAGCATTTGAATAACGGCTTGTGAATCTAATGATGAAAACATATAATAGAGTTAAGAAAGTCTTTTGGAGGCTGAGTATGAAAAAACTTAAAGATCGCATCAAAAAGGCACGTGCACAACTGAGTATTAAAACCTATAAAAAACCACGTATCTTTGTGATTTTAACGATGATTTTTATTAATCTAGTGATTCTTGTCATTGCAGCATTTATTGCTTTGATCATTGATGATAGTTTTTCAAATATTATCGATGCGTTTGCAAACGGTAGCTTGAAATGGATGCTGACGCCAAATGCGATCTTAGCGTTAGAAAATCCCCAAACATTATTTTTAGGTGTGTTGGTATTAATTACTGGATTGGTATTATTTTCAGGGACAATTATTGCCCTAACGACCAATGCGATTAAAGACTATTTTGAAAAAAAACAATCAGGGTCAGGAAAGATTCATTTAGAACATCACATTGTAATTTTAAACTGGAATAATAAAGTTCCTGAGCTCGTTGCAGATTTATTGTATGTTCAATCAAAAAGTGTCACGTTAATGATTTTAGCGGATGTTGAAAAAGCATATGCTGAAAAACAAATTTTAAACGCTGTTAAAGCTGTAAAAAAGGAAACGTCATCACTCTCTAACTTGAATGTACTTGTCAAACGAGGAGACCCTTTGGTGTTATCAGATTTAACGGATATTTCAATTCAGGCAGCGGATGCAATTTTGATTATGAACAAAGATGTTCGTGATGTTGCGACAAAAGAACTGACCTATAGTGACTTAAATGTTATTAAGGTAATTTTAAGTTTAGGAAGTCTAGCATTTGAGTACAACCCAACGATTGTCGCAGAAGTTAAAATGCACAGCACCAAAGAAAAAGTCGAAACGCTTTCTCAAGTGGTAGAATCGCTCACCGCACACCACATCATACCGATTTGTTTTGACCGACGGCTTGGACAAATTATGGCGCAAACGATTATTGAAAAGCATACTGAAGATGTCTATTTATCATTGTTTTCGTTTGAAGGTTCTGAGGTTTATGCGGTTAAGGATTGCTCATTTGAAGATTATTTAAAGTCTTACTCACACGGAATACCTCTAGCGCAAGAAGATGATGTCTTGTATGTTTTAGCCCCAAACAATAAATTGAAAAGTACTCAAAGTAATCATGCACATGAGCCTTTGAAGTTAAACTTTAAAGGATTGAAAGAACGTTCTACTCAAGATGTGACGATAATCGGAGATAACAATAAACAAAAGTTTATTTTAGAAGCGTTTCAAAGCTATGAAAATTTACATAAAAGCAGCTTTCATGCAACCCACGTTTCAAGTGATGATTTGGAAGCAACGATTGAAAAGATTAAAGCATCAAACACGCTTTCAACGGTACTCTTACTCAGTGATGAAACCGCATCACCAGCTACGTTAGATGCTAATGTCATCAATACATTGATTCATTTACAAAATGCGTTAAAAGGTCTTGATTCCCATA
>SKGE01000061.1 GCA_007117625.1 Candidatus Izemoplasma sp.
CCATAGCCACGCTCTAGTGGACTGATTTCGAATATACCATGGAAGTCATCGGTTTCAACTATTTTTGTATTCGGCTTTTCGAATTTTAAATCTTTCAATTGAACAACCTCCCTTGTTTATATAGATCAATCAAACTAGCCACGTGGTCGTTTTGGTGGACGACACCCGTTATGTGGAACTGGAGTTACATCTTTAATCGCAGTAATTTCTAATCCTGCTGTTTGGAGTGAACGAATTGCTGCTTCACGTCCTGGACCAGGTCCTTTTACTGATACTTCAACTTTTTGTACGCCGTGTTCCATCGCAGCTTTTGCACAAGCTTCACTTGCTAACTGTGCTGCATACGGTGTTGATTTACGGCTTCCTTTAAATCCGAGTGCGCCAGAACTTGTCCATGCAATTGCGTTACCACTTGGATCTGTAATGGTTATGATTGTATTGTTGAAAGTTGAGTGGATATGCGCAACTCCGGAAGGAATATTTTTTCTAACGCGACGTTTTCTAGTTGTTTTACGTGCCATATGTCTTTCCTCCTATTTCTTCTTTTTAGCCATAGTTCTCGCAGGGCCTTTGCGCGTACGGGCATTGTTACGTGTTTTTTGTCCACGTACTGGCAATCCTCTACGATGACGCATACCTCTATAGCTTCCAATTTCTTGTAAACGTTTAATGTTTAATGAGACTTCACGTCTTAAGTCTCCTTCTACTTTAACTTTATCTACTTGTGTTCTAATACGTGAAAGTTCTTCTTCTGTAAGATCTTTCACACGGGTATCGTGTGAAACTTTAGCTGCATCTAAAATTTGCTCTGCAACGGTTTTTCCGATACCAAATACATATGTCAATGAAATGACAATACGTTTATCTCTGGGAATATCTACACCAGCAATACGTGCCATAAGTGCACCTCCTATTAACCTTGTCTTTGTTTATGCTTCGGATTTTCGCAAATGACCATAACTCTGCCCTTGCGTTTGATCACTTTACATTTGTCACAAATTTTCTTAACTGATGGTCTTACTTTCATCGTTCTTCCTCCTTTGGAGCTTTCAATAAATTATTTATGTCGATACGTTATACGTCCACGTGTTAAGTCGTAAGGTGAAAGTTCCACCGTCACTCTGTCACCAGGTAAGATGCGTATGTAGTACATACGGATTTTACCCGAAACGTGGGCTGTAATTTGATGTCCGTTTTCTAACTCGACTAAAAATTGTGTGTTTGGTAAGGCTTCGATTACTTTACCTTCAAGTTCTATTTTTTCTTCTTTGGCCATAGTTTTCCTCCTTTTACAATACTGTTAGTAGGATACATTCATCTTCAGTGATTAGTATTGTGTGTTCAAAATGAGCGCTTAGTGACCCATCGGTGGTTACTGCTGTCCATTGGTCTTGTAATACTTTAACCTCTTTCGCACCAGCATTTACCATCGGTTCGATCGCAAAAGTCATGCCCGGTTTAAGCAGTGTCCCTTTATTCGGCAACCCATAATTTGGAATTTGTGGGTCTTCGTGTAAGTTTTTTCCTATGCCATGTCCAACAAATTCTCTAACAACACTATATCCGTGATCCTCAGCGTAGCGTTGAATTGCGTGTGAAATGTCTGACAGTCTCGCGCCGCTCGTTGCATGTTTCAGCCCTTCGAATAGGGATTTTTCTGTAACTTCTAATAAGCTTTGCGCTGCTCCCGATATGGTCCCTACTGGGTAGGTCCAAGCAGAATCACCATGGTACCCTTTATAGTAAGCGCCAATATCGACTTTGATAATATCTCCATTTTTTAATACGCGTTCTTTTGATGGGATGCCGTGGACAACTTCATCATTAATCGAAGTGCAAGCACTCCCGGGAAAGCCTCCATAGCCTTTAAATGAAGGCGTTGCATCGTTATCTCTTATAACCTTTTCAACAATTTGATCAATCTTGTGGGTCGAGATGCCAGGCTTTATGTGCTCTTTAATCGCTTGGTGCGCTAAAGCAACAATTCTTCCAGCTTCTCTCATCAGTTCAATCTCACGTTTTGATTTTATCGTGATCATATAACTTCTCCCAATGCTTGTTTAATATCTTTGTAAACCGCATCGAAACTTTGCATTCCATCCACATTTCTTAAAATGCCTCGTTTGCTGTAGTAATCGATAATCGGTTTGGTTTTTGTTTCGTAGATTTCTAACCTGTTTTTAACTGAATCTAACTGGTCATCTTCGCGCTGATAAAGTTCTCCACCACACGAATCACAAACACCATCTACACGCGGAGGTTTAAACGACAAATGGTATGTACTGCCACACGATTTACATACTCGTCTTCCTACCATGCGTTCTAAGATTGCTTGCTTGTCTACGACGATGTTGATGACTGCATTTAACTTGGATTGCATCTTTTCTAGCATCTTATCTAGAGCTTCTGCTTGCGCCACAGTACGTGGATATCCATCTAGTAAAAAGCATCTTTCAGCATCTGATCTTAATAACCTTTTTCTTACAATTTCATTCGTGATTTCATCAGAGACTAGCTCACCTTTATTTATGTAACGCATCGCTTCAATTCCGAGTGGTGAGTTGTTTCTGTAAGCTTCCCGAAACATTTCTCCTGTTGATATATTGGTCAGCTCATAATCCTTCACTAATTTCTCTGATTGACTACCTTTTCCAGCGCCTGGAGGTCCCATAAGTAGAATCTTCAAACTAAAACCCCCTACTTGATGAATCCGCTATAACTCTTACCTTGAACATCGGTCTTAATTTGTTTTGTCGTTTCAATGGCTACCCCAACTACGATGAGTAGTGAGGTTCCTCCGATTTGCACATAACCTGGTAATTCAAATGCAATTGCTACAATAATTGGCATAAGTGCAACTACTACAAGGTATAATGCTCCGATGATCGTGATCTTGAAGAGTAGCTTTGAAATATAATTTTCTGTTTCAAGTCCTGGACGAATTCCAGGGATATAAGCATTTTGCTTTTGTAGACGATTTGACATTTTGTCTGGATTGATTTGTACAAATGAATAAAAAAATGTAAATATGATAATGAGTAATGCATATATGACAAGTCCTGCTGGACGTGTGTAATCAAATAATTCAATCAACCAAACTTGGAAATTGTTCGTTGGATTTTGGAATCCTGGTAAGAAACTAAACAATGTTTGCGGTAAACTTAAAATAGTAACTGCAAAAATTACTGGAATAACACCTGCAGAGTTAATTTTTAAAGGAATGTTCGAATCTTGTTTACCGCGAAGCTTTGCGGAACTTGAGCGATTCGAGTACTGTACAGGTATTTTACGGACAGCGGATTGCATATAAGTAACCCCTAATAAAACCGCAATATAGACTAATACGATTAATCCAAAGGTTGAGTATGATGCAATATTAGAACCTTCTGCCGTTAAATACTCGCGTCCTAAAGATGCGAACATTGCAGGTATTCCTGAAACAATCCCTGCAACAATGATCATTGAGGTTCCATTTCCGATACCTTTTTGTGTAATTAAATCAGCTAACCATAACAAGAAAGCTGTACCAGCTGTCATGATGATTGCTAGATAAGTAAATGTTAAAAAGTTTGGTCCGCCAGCCCAACGGCTAAACATTCCTGGTGAGGTTAACTGGAATCCGATAATCATCCCTAAAGCTTGCACAAATGCAAGACCAATTGCTAAATAGCGGGTAACTTGATTAATCTTTTGTTTACCAGTTTCACCTTCTTCGCTCCACTCTTTTAAGATTGGAATAATATCCATCTGTAAAAGTTGAATTACAATTGAAGCGGTGATGTATGGACCAATCCCTAATGCAATAATCGACAAGTTGCTAAGTGCTGAACCTGTGAATGCATCCATAATACCTAAAAATCCTGTAGGGTTTGTAAAAAGCTCGCTAATCTGATCACGATTAATCATCGGAATATGGATAAAAACAGCTGCTCTATAAACCAAAAAGATAAGTAGAGTAAATAAGATTTTGTTTAATACATCTTTGTTTTTGAATACTGCTTTTATAGTATCCATTAGATCACCTCGATAGTTCCACCAACAGCCGTAATTTTTTCTTCAGCTGAAGCTGTAAATTTATGAGCTTTTACGGTTAACTTTTTCTCGAGTGTTCCTTTTCCTAAAATTTTGATAGGCAATGCTTTTTTTGTAACTAATCTGTCACTTAAGAGCATTTCCGGTGTAATTGTTGCACCGTCTTCATAACGATTTAGATTTTCAATATTTACAACAGCATATTCAATGCGGTGTGGGTTTTTGAAACCAACTTTACGTAAACGTTTGAAGAAAGGTGTTTGTCCCCCTTCAAAACCTGGACGAACTTTTCCACCTGAACGTGCTTTTTGACCTTTATGACCAGCACCTGCTGTTTTTCCAGTACCACTACCAGGTCCACGTCCTACACGTTTACTTGCTTTTGTTGCACCGGCGTTTGGTTTAAGTTCATGTAGTTTCATCTTGGTACCTCCTATTTCTCAACAACATTCACTAAATGCGAGATGATTTTAATCATTCCTCGAATCGTTGGTGAGTCGTTTTTAATGACTGTTTGATTCATTTTTTTAAGTCCTAATGCTTGTACGGTTTTTCTTTGATTTGGTTTGGTTCCAATCGTACTTTTTACCAGTGTGATTTCAAGAGTTTTCATTAGCTTAAAATCTCCTTTGCAGTTTTTCCTCTAGTGCGTGCAACTTGTTCAGCTGTACGAAGGCGTGTGATTCCGTCCATCGTAGCACGTACCATGTTAATTGGAGTACTAGAACCAAGTGATTTACTTAAAATGTCGCCAATACCTGCCGCCTCTAAAATCGCACGTACCGGTCCCCCTGCGATAACCCCTGTTCCTTCAACTGCTGGCTTTAAAAAGACTTGACCAGCGCCGAACTTTCCAGTGATTTCATGAGGAATAGTTGTTCCGTACATTGGCACTTTTACAAAATTACGTTTTGCATCTTCAATTGCTTTTTTAATGGCATCTGGAACTTCTTGTGCTTTTCCAGTTCCAAATCCAACTTGACCTTTTTTATCACCTACGACAACCAAAGCACTAAAGCGGAAACGACGTCCACCTTTTACAACTTTAGTAACACGGTTAATATTAACGACGCGCTCTTCGTAGATATTTTCTTCTCTTCTTCTACGGTTTTTTCTTCTGTTTTGCATCGGCTTACCTCCTTATTAGAATTCTAAACCTGCACTGCGTGCAGCATCAGCTAATGCTTTGACGCGTCCATGATATAGATATCCACTTCGATCAAAGACGACGCTTTTAATATTTTTTTCTTGCGCACGTTCTGCGAGTGTTTTACCCACAACCTCTGCACCTTTAACGTTTCCTGCGATTTTATTATCACAAATATCTTCAAGTGTTGAAGCACTTGCAAGTGTGACACCGTTCACATCATCAATGAGTTGCGCACTAATGTTCGAATTTGAACGAAAAACACTTAAGCGTGGTCTGAGTGCTGTTCCAACTAATGATTTGCGAATTCTTAGATGTCTTTTTTGTCTCATGCCATTTCTAGATTTTTTATTAAACATATTTGTCACTCCTAACTACTACTTGGCAGTTTTTCCTTCTTTACGACGTACGTGTTCATCAGTATAACGGATACCTTTACCTAGATAAGGTTCTGGTTTACGAATTGCACGAACACTTGCCGCGAATTCACCAACGAGTTGCTTATCGATTCCTGTTACTGTAATTTGTGTGTTTTTAACTACTTCTACAGTGATGCCTTCAGGAATGGTGAGTTCTACAGGTTGTGAATACCCAGCTAGAACAACTAAGGTGCTACCTTTGAGTTGTGCACGATATCCGACCCCAACCATTTGCAGCTGTTTGGTGTATCCATCACTTACACCTGTTACCATATTAGCAATAAGCGAGCGTGCCGTACCGTGTAAAGTTTTATCGGTTTTTGTATCTGTTGATCTTTCAACAATCACATTGTCTTCCTCGATTTTTACAGTTACAACTCGATTTACTGTCATGGATAAAGTTCCTTTAGGACCTTTAACTTCAATGTTTTGTCCATCAAGTGTTACAGTAACATTTTGTGGAATAGCGATTGGTTTGTTCCCAATACGACTCATGGTCTGTACCTCCTCTAATTAATTACCATACGTATGCCAAAATTTCTCCGCCAATTTCTTGTTTACGGGCTTCACGATCAGTCATGATACCTCTTGACGTTGAAATTACAGCAATACCTAATCCATTCAATACTTTCGGCATTTCACCGTGTTTTGCATAAACTCTTAAGCCTGGTTTAGAAATTCTTTTCAATCCCTTAACCACGCGATCACTTTGCATGTATTTTAGTGTTACTCTTAAGTGGTCTACAGGTTTACCTTTTACAACCACTACGTTTGCGATATACCCTTCTTCACGTAAAAGTTCAAGCACTTGTTGCTTAAGTTTTGACGCAGGAATATCGACTGTTTGTTTTTTCATTTGGTTCGCGTTACGAATACGCGTTAACATATCAGCAATAGGATCTGTCATTACCATATATAATTGCCTCCTCCCAAAATATTAGGAAATTAATTTTTACCAACTTGCTTTTTTGA
>SKGE01000064.1 GCA_007117625.1 Candidatus Izemoplasma sp.
GTTCATGTTTTGACTGCGAGTATCGATCAAGTTACATCGGGTTACGTCAGTCGAGTTGCAGTGTTAGTGACTTTGAGTATCGGTGTCGGCCTTGCAGTGTTTTTATCGGCGTTGAGGATTTTTATAGAACCACTTCAAGTTTGGCATTATTTGCTTCCAGGGTACATTATTGCGGTTGCATTGATGTATATAGTGCCTAAGATTTTTGTCGGTATTGCGTATGATGCTGGAGGGGTTGCAACAGGTCCTATGGCAGCGACATTTATTTTAGCTTTTATGTACGGAGCAACCGATGCTTACCCACAATCTAGTATTTTATTAGATGGTTTGGGTACGATTGCATTGGTGGCGTTAACACCGATTCTTACCTTGCAAGTGTTAGGGTTAATTTATAAGTGGAAAACACGTAAAGGAGGGTTAACAGATGAATCTTGATACGATTAGTAAATTACAAGCGTTTTGTATCATTGTTAACCGCGGGTATGCAAGTAAGGTGCTTAAGTTTGCAAAAAAGCATGGCATTATGGGTGGTACGGTATTTTTAGGGGTTGGTACGAGCAAACACAACCGGTTTTTAAATCTTTTAGATCTCACGGATGTTCATAAGGAAATATTGCTGATGCTCGTTGACTGTGAAACGGTTGAGAAGAGTTTTATGCCAATTGTTGAAAAGTTTAAATTTCATAAGCCGAATCATGGTATTGCCTTTACAATGCCCGTGAATCAAATAATAGGATCGCATTTTTATTCTGAAACATATTGTGAAAAAGAGGTGAAGTCTACGATGTTTAAAGCGATATTTACGATTGTGGATAAAGGAAAAGGTGAAGACGTTATGACCGCTGCAACGCATGCAGGCTCGCGCGGGGGAACAATTATTAACGCACGAGGCTCAGGCGTTCATGAGACGAGTCGAGTGTTTAATATGGATATTGCACCGGAAAAAGAGGTCGTGCTTATTTTAGCAAAATCAGAAGATGCAGATAAAATTGCAGAAACCATTGTCAAAGAACTCGACATTAAAAAACCTGGGAATGGTGTCGTGTTTATCCAAGACATTGACCAAACCTATGGGTTGCATTAGTTTTGTGTAACTATATATTAGTTTAATGACATCGAAAGAGATTCGAATGCAGTATAACTTGGACATTTGATCAAGCTCCAAAAAAGGGGAAAACAACATCAATGTTTTGATTAGGATTCGAAAAGTTTTTTTGGTAGGTATGCAAGAGGCTATTTTTTCAGTTACTTGTTTGTGATTTTAATCGCGGCTTTTTTGCTGTCATTACCAATCAGTATCCAATCAGGACAGAGCTTATCAGTTATCGATGCATTGTTTACAGCGGCGAGTGCTGTTAGTGCAACTGGATTAACGACGATTGTTGTGGGTGATGTGTTCACAACGTTCGGACTGATTGTATTGCTTTTTGTGATTCAGTTTAGCCGTCAAGGCGTTGTCCACTTAGTTAAAAATGTTCTTATCATGGTCTTTATTATTGAAATCATTGGGTTCTTAGTCATTACCCATTATCTCTATTTTTCAGGTTATTTTAACTATCGTGAGGCTGCGATGCAAGGGTTGTTTTTAGCCATCTCACTAACGGCAAACGCAGGGTTTGATATTGCTCCAAATGGGGATAGTTACCAAATGTATGCAACGGATTATTTTATGCAGAGTTTTGGAATTATCTTAATGTTTTTTGGCTCTGTTGGTTTTTGGGTACTTGCAGAGATTAAGGAGTTTATTCAGGCAAAGATTAGACGAGAACGCTATAAGTTTAGCTATTTTGTGAAAATGATTTTTACCTTACATATTGCTTTTATCGTGATTGGTGCTGTCTTCATATTTACTTTGGAGTCTCAGGCGTTTTTGCGGACAAAGAATTTGTTGAGTCGGTATATTATGCCTTTTTTATGAGTACAACTACAAGAAATGCCGGGTTCTCTACCATGGATGTTAACCACTTTGATCATTCGACTTCAATTATTATCATGGTTTGGATGTTTATCGGTGCGAGCCCGAACAGTTTTGGTGGAGGGATTCGCACAACAAGTATTTTGATTATCTTGCTGAGTTTGAAAGCTTATGCGCTTGGAAAACCAAATACGGTCGTATATCGAGGGAGACGTATCAAAGATGAAATCGTTCAAAAAGCGTTTTACGCATTTACCGCAGGACTAGCTGTAGTATTAGTGATTACAATTATAATTGCATCTATTGAACCACATGACCTCCATCCTATTCTTTTCGAAGTCACGAGTGCTTTTGGAACTACGGGGTTAAGTATGGGGATTACGGATGCTTTGACGACATTGAGTAAGTTTTTACTAGTTCTTGTTATGTTTGTTGGTCGGTTAGGCATTTTAGCGTTCTTACTGATGTTAAAAAAAGATACGCGCAGCGAGTCTTCTGTTTCCTACCCAACCGAAGATATTATTGTAGGTTAGAAGGACTCAATATGCACAATGAAAAAGTGAAGCTAATTTTGCTTCACTTTTTTCATAAATCAAACTTCTAAGGGAACCAAAAAGACATTCGTCTCATCGCGAATATCTTTTTGGTTAAGGGGGGGGCTAGTTTGCTTGGTGAAAATTGGAGAAGATTTTATCATTATTGACATTGATTATGGAAAATGTGACATGATGTGTTATAATGAAACCGGAATTGCTTTATTTAAAGGGCTTCACGATACTCAAGGAGTATGCCATAAGCCTTTTCATGTAAGTTTTTGTTTAAGACATATTCGTCGCTTTTAATTTTATCTATCTCGGTATTGTACCATGAGATCACACGATCTAAAACGATTCTTAATGTATCAAAATCATTGTTTTCGACAGCTTTCTTTAAAGCTTCAGTGTAGCCAACCATAAATGGATTGCGCGTGTATGTATGAATGGTACCGATAATACCATTAAGTTCGATTATAAATTCTTTTTTGACCACAATAAGTCATCCTTCCTATGCGTGCATAAATTAGATTCTAACGTACTCAGGATCTTCTAGTTCTTCAAATCCAATACGTACATATTCAGGGTCTTCTAATTCTTCAAATCCGATACGTACATATTCAGGATCTTCTAGTTCTTCAAATCCAATACGTACATATTCAGGGTCTTCTAGTTCTTCAAATCCAATACGTACATATTCAGGGTCTTCTAATTCTTCAAATCCGATGCGTACATATTCAGGATCTTCTAGTTCTTCAAATCCGATACGTACATATTCAGGGTCTTCTAATTCTTCAAAACCTAATGTTTCAATCGTTCCATTTACAAATGCTAAACCTACTAAAGTTAATGTTGCTATCAATAAACTAATTGTCATTTTTTTCATAATTTTCGCCACCTTTCACGTATATAATAAACGTAAAAATATGTTGAAAACAGCGCGGATATGTCGTACTTTTAGGTGATTTTATGGATTCGATGGAACTTGCAAACTATCTAGAAAAAGTAAGATATGGAAGGAAAATATCCCAAGAAAAGTTTGTTGATGGGGTTTGTTCGTTACGACAATATCAGCGTTACCGAAGTGGCGAATGTGAAATTCCTATTGAGAAGTTAGAAGCATTTACGAAACGTTTAGGGATCCCAAGCCAGAAACTGTTAAAAGATTTTGAAAAACAAAAGAAAGAACAAGATGCTTTAATGGATCAGTTTTATAATGCGGTTGCAAATAAAGATTTAGAAGCAGTCAATAGATTAAAAAAGCTAATTGAGCAAGATATTATTATCGAAGAAGAAAACAAACTCTATTATCGATATTCCTTAATTCGACATGAATTAGTTAGTGGCTCAATATCAAGAGAGTTAGGGGCTAAAAAAATATCTGATTTAGTAGGGTTTCCCAAAATATTAAAAAACGACTATTTTACAGATATTGAAGTGTTAATGCTGAGTTCATTACTAGACATTATTGAAGGAGACTTGCAGAAACGTTTACTTGAGCGTTTAACGGACTTGTTTGATAGCCAGGATTTTATTATGAGTGGTGGAAGTGATTTAATCTACTCGACAATACTTGTGCGCTTAAGTAAAATTTATGGTATTTTAAAGGATTTTAATCAAGTGATCCATTTTTGTGATTTAGGGATTCAACATGGCTTAAAATACAAAAGACATTATTTATTTGATAATTTTTATTACTATAAAGCGTTAGCCTATCATGAACTTGAAGATTATTATAATTATGAACTTAGCTTGTTTAGGTGCTATAACGTACTTCATATGGAAGAAAATAGCGTCAAAACAGAGCGATTTACAAAAAGAATAGAAAAAGACTTTGATATTAACTTTAACATGTTTATCGTCAACTATTTGAATAAAGAGTTTAACTAGTTTACCGCAAAAGAAAGCCGTTTGGCTTTCTTTTTTTTATGTCGATAAAAACTACGACATATCCGCGCTGTTTTAAAACCTCTATTATAAATATAATGCTATATATAATAAGTAACTGATCTAAAATATTGGTTTTAGACATCTAGGGGGCAAACGATGAAAGCTAATAAACAAAGCCATATTATTCTATTTTTAATTGTAAGCGTAGTTTTAGTTACGTTTTTTTTGACATGGTTTGATTTTGGAGTGAGTTCTAATGTGGGATTAGTAGTTATTAATGTCTTTATCGTTTTAGCGATGATTCCACTTTACTATATGATACATCGGATTGTTGATAGTCAAAGTTATGCTCCACATACATATCGTTATCAAGGTAACCTTGATTTAGCCGGAATAACGAAGCGCAAACAATCACCAAATATTTTGGCTAGGAAGCTAACACATGCTATTGAAGATGATCTTATTGATATTTATTTTCAAAAGATTATTGATACCCGTACGGGTGGCGTGTTATATATGGAGCAGCTCGCTAGGTGGAATGATAAAGATTTAGGATTGATTGTACCCGATGCACTTTTCAAACTTGCTCGAAACACGGATCAAGTATTAAAGCTTGATAAGTACTTGATAAAAAAGTCGATCATGAAATATAAGTCTTATTGTAAGAAAAACGAGCACCAACCTAAGTTGGCGCTTAACTTAACACCTGAAAGCTTTTTAAATGTTAACACCATAGATTATTTATTAGATACTTTGAAAAAGTATCATGTGGCGCCAAACGATGTTTGTTTAGAAATTGCAGAGACAACATTTATGAACGATCACGGCGAGTGTATTCGGTTTATAAATGTTTATAAAAATCACGATTTTCTTGTGGCCTTAGATGATTTTGGAAAATCATATTCTTCATTAGGCATTTTAGAAAGTATCGACTGTGATGTTATTAAAATCGATCGCTTATTCTTAGAAAATATTGCCAGAGAGAAGACCCAAGAAATCGTTCGAATGATTCAAAAGATTGCCACAATTTCATCACAAGTTATTGTTGTTGAGGGTGTTGAGACCGAAGCTGAAAAGGAAATTCTCGAACAATTAAAATGTACCGTTTTGCAAGGCTATTTATTGCATCGCCCTGAAAAATATTAGTTAAGCATCAAATCACTTAGCCATCAGTGATTTGATGCTTTTTATGTGTTACTTATAAAAAAAATTTAGTTTGTTTTAAGCCGTTTAGTATGATAAAATGTTCTAGATGATTTGAATATCAAAGTAAATAGGTGTTAGTATGAAGACAATGGTTTTATTATTATCAAGTTTTATTATCATGATGCTTTTAGGAACCGTTTATGCTTGGAGTGTTTTTAGGGTCGAGGTTGAGTTTGTTTATGGAACAACCGCTTTACAAAGTGGATTACCCTATATGACATCTTTGTTTTTTTATGCTTTTTCTATGATGC
The DNA here is from genome assembly GCA_007117625.1 of Candidatus Izemoplasma sp. Lineage (GTDB taxonomy): Bacteria > Bacillota_I > Bacilli_A > Izemoplasmatales > Izemoplasmataceae > SLQR01. The sequence continues at coordinate 5,796 of SKGE01000064.1, forward strand.
TTACTGGGAGATTTCTCACGGTTAAAAATGCGCGAACAGTTATGCTTAGTGGTGTCATGCTTGTAAGTTTAGGATGGTATATGGCATCACGTTCTTATGATTTATTATCGTTAACGCTAAGCTATGGTGTGTTGATAGGTGTCGGTGTGGGGATGGCATATGGTGTTCCTGTGTTTATTGTTAATCAGCGCTATCAAAAAAGTGGATTATATACTGGTATTATTCTATCAGGTTTTGGAGCATCACCTTTGGTGACGGCGCCTTTAGTACATCACTTAATAAGTTTATACGGTCTTTCGCAGACGTTTTTTTTACTTGGTGCGCTGTCGATTTTAATTTTAGTCCCTTTAACCTTTGTACTTTCAGTTAAGGATATTCAGCTGAAACGCATTGAAACAAGTGATACAGTTGCGTTTTCTAGTAAAAAGTTTTTCATGTTATATCTGTTATTTTTAATCGCTACAACCATTGGGTTAATGATGATTGGATTATCATATCGGATTGGTGTTTTGAATTACGGCTTTAATGTGCGCCACGTAGCGTTGAGTTTATCCTTTTTTGCGGTGCTAAATGGTATATCCAGGCCACTGTTCGGATGGATTGTTGATCGTAAAGGTTTTGTTTATAGCGCCACATTAAGCAGCTTTTTGATATTGTTTGGAAGTTTGTTAGCATTGATCAATCAAGGCAATAATTTAGTGGTTTTTATTATAAGTATGGGACTTTTTTGGTTTAATTTGGGGGCTTGGCTGTCTATGCTTCCGATAAGCATTAAGTGTTATTTTGGAACGTATTTATATGCCAAACGTTACGGGTTAATGTTTACCTCGTACGGATTTGGGGCTATTGTTGGGACGCTTTTAAGTGGTTTAATCTTAGATATTTTTGTTGAGACATGGGTTTTATATACAATCGTTTTTGCGATTGTTTTAATCATACTATGGCTTGTTGTAAAGTTAAGAAGATTTGATTTCAAATTAAAAGACCAGCTTTGAAAATTAGCTGGTCTTTTTTAATAGTAGTGGGTGTAGTCAATTGGATGTTTTTCTAGATATTGCTGGATGAGTTTGTCGATGGGTTTTTTGTTGATTGGGATGTCGATAAAATTATAATAGCGGTTTCTTATATGAATACACTTTAAATAGTTTATACGGGTTTTATAGGTTTGTTCGTAACCGAGTTTGTAAAGGTTTAACTGGAGTATTAAGCGCGTCTCATCCAAATGTGCCATGCGTTTAACATCCGCAATCCCTAACCCCTTGATGTAAGGTGATTCGATGACCATATCAAAACGTCCTGCGGCAATGACGATGCCATCATGATAGATTAAGACTATTTTTTCACTTTCTTTAACCCGGAACTGATGCTGGGTTTTAAGTGCTAAATAGCCATGCATTTCGATATGATACGTTTTTTTGTTAAATCGTTCATATTGTTCGATCATATCATGTAGCTGGTTGCCTCTTTTAGCTGCTTTTTTAAGTATTTCAAGGTCTACGTTTTTGTAGGGCTTTGGATAAAACATATCGATGAGTTGGGTGACGCTAATCACGGGTTTTTGATCGACGGTATAAGTATGGGTTGTGTCATCAAAGGTTACAATGTGGTCATTTATTTCATAGGTTTCCAAGTGAAACACCCCTATTGTTTATTTGCGTTTGGCGGTCAGAATCATTGAGAGTGGAATGCCTTGATGATTGAGTGAGGTAAGAAGGTTTCCAACGCAGTAGTCATATTCTTTGAGCTCTAAGATTTCAAAATGGTTTTGTGTTAAGGCATTGAGGATACTTGATAAACTGTGAGAGAAGCTTGTGAAGGTAGCGCTAATGGTTTCATTAGACATGTAACCCATACCGTGTTCTTCCCAAACTTTTTTGATAAAGTAGTCATATGCGAGTGCTTTTGGTTGATCTTCGTTGTAATCAGGTTCTGAAGGTGTTGCTAGCATGTTTTGAAAAGGATGTATTTCATGTAGGTAAAGCGTTGCACCTGGTTTTAATGTTTCTGCTATTTTTTTGAAGAGCAGATGTAAGTTTTCAAACCAACAAATTGCTCCAACTGTGATGATGCCATAATCGAAGAAGTGATTATAATCCGAACTAATTTCTAAAATATTGGTTTGAATGAATTTTGCTGGAAGCGATAAATCTTTTGCAATCGTATTTGCATAGGCTACCATATTTTCTGCAAGATCAAATCCTACAGCAGATGAAACAGAGTGCCTAGACAGTTGTAAGAGTTCTCTTCCGTTGTTGCAGCAGTATTGTGCGATATTTTTATTTTCAAAAGCTTGTATTGGGAGCGTGTCGAGAAAATCTTTATGTAAAAAAGGGTTTGTTTCATGTAACAGTTTATCTTTGAGATCTTCCGCATAGGACCCGCTTCGTGAGTCGAATGCGTTTTCCCATGCTTTTTTATTTTTCTTTATATATTCCATAGTTTATTCCTTTCATTACTTAGGTTATTCTATCAAAGTGCGAATGATATTGCGACGTAATAAAAGCTAATCCTCGAAAGCATTAGCTTCAACATTAATCTTTTATACGTTTATAAAAGGGTGGGTCGATAAACCAGGCTTTTAGTTTGCGGTCAAGACTTGCAGCGAAATAGGATTTTGTGTCTTGATCAACTGGTCCAAAGCGAATAAAAATAATAATTTCTTCAATGAATCCGATAACGAAAATAATTAAGATAATCGATAATAATACCGATGGGTTCATAATAAATGACAGTAGCATCATAAAGTAAACTAAGACTGCGTTACTTCTCAAAATTCTCGTATGAATCGTGTACATTTTTTTAAATAAAATCAGCGGTATGATGAAGCTTAAAGCATAAACCGAGAAGGCAGCAATTAAGAAGACTTGATTTGTTAGGATGGCTTGCGGGTATAAGTAATATAAGAAGTACGCCACTGAAATATAAAAAAACATGTCAGCGACGGTGTCTAAGGTTTTTCCTAACCTACTAACTTGATTCCACTTCCTCGCAAGGTACCCATCTAAAAAGTCGGTAGATCCTAAAATCGTGAAAGTAATAAAAAACAAGATTAAGTTACCATTCCATAGGAATAGATATAATAAAGGTAAAAAGACCACTCTTGAAAGACTTAAACTATTTGGAACGGTTAATAGTTGTTTCATCGCACACCTCTAGATTACTCTATCTAACATAGTTATGTTATACACATTCTATCTAAGATAAGATAAAATGTCAATAGATTGGTTTAAATAAATATATTACACAATTAAATTGTACGAAATAAAAAAAGTAATTATGTTGTTTAAGGTAGTAGATAGTGCTATAATTGAACATTATAAACAAACGGAGGGATAAAATGGCAACAGAAACGAAAACGAATGATAAGTTATCATTCCCAAATTTGATTCGATTTAACAAAATTATGGGAACCGTACATCTCGTACAAGGAACATTGATGATGATTTTTGCGTTTTTCATCTATCCTAATCTAGATGGTGAGGGAACCCGCACGTTTACAATTCCTGTGGTAGGGAATTACCTAGGTTTTGTTGAAGGAGAAGGACTTGTTCTAACGACGACAGATACTTTGTTTAACTTACCATTTTTACCGCTAGCTGCAAGTTTTTTACTAATCTCAGCATTATTTCATTTTATTATTGCGATACCTTATAAAGAAAAATATGTTTCTGATTTAAAACAAGGAATTAATAAGTTACGTTGGTATGAGTATGCGTTGAGTTCATCGATTATGATTGTTTTAATTTCTTCATTGTTCGGTGTTCGTGATATTGCGATGTTTGCGCTTATTGCATTAGCAAACGCAGCCATGAACTTGTTTGGTCTTGATATGGAGCTGCTAAACTCAGGAACAGATAAGACGGAGAAGAAAACCAATTGGTTACCGTTTATCTTCGGTTCGATTATTGGTCTTGCGCCTTGGGTTGCGATTGCATTTTATATTGGGGTTAACCCGAACTTAGATCAAGTACCTGGATTTGTATGGGCGATTTTGGTGACGTATTTCATTGCCTTTAATACGTTCCCAGTCAATATGTACTTACAGTATAAAGGCATTGGAAAGTTTAAGAATTATTTATATGGTGAACGCGGATACATTATATTATCATTGGTCGCTAAAACCATTTTGACATGGCTTGTAGTGTTTGGAGCATTCCAGCCTTAATCCCAAAAAACTCGATAGCGATATCGAGTTTTTTAATGGTTTAAGCGTATTGTTTTATACTTTATTATAGTCTATGGTTTAATTGAGGTAACCTTATTGGTAGGAGTTGGTTTTATGAGTAAATGGAAAGCTTGGATTAAGGCTTCAAGAATTCCGGCACAATCGTTTATTTTTCCAAGCTTATTGCTTGGGCAAAGTATTGGATATTTTATCAGTGGGAATTGGAATTGGATGTTGTTTATGCTGATTCATCTGTATGGTATTGCGATGCATTTATTTATCGTATATGCAAATGATTATGCCGATTATGAAAGTGATTTAATGAACACGAGCTACACCCCTTTTACCGGTGGTTCACGTGTTTTGATAGAAGGGTCTTTATCGAAGAAAGATCTTTTGACAGCAAGTTATGTCACCGCGGTTTTATCAGTGTTTGTCTCAAGTGTGGTGGGATTTATTGTCGGTAGTGTATGGCCTATTTTGCTTGCGATTTTGGGGATTGGGTTATTGCATGCGTATAGTTTTAAACCCATTAAGTTGTCGTATCGCGGCTTTGGTGAAATCTTGCAGATGCTTGGAGTCGGCTTGATTTTGCCTTTGATAGGATATATTGGTCAAGGCAACACGTTTATTGATTTACCATTTTTATATGTTTTGTTTTTGATGCCTGCACAGCTTGCCATGGCGATATCTACATCGCTTCCGGATGAACCTTCAGATCGTGAGACAGATAAAAACACGACTGTTGTAAAGTTAGGCAATCAAAGTGCACGGATTTTTATTGTGTTTTTGTACGCGCTTACGTTATCATTGGTTTTTTACAGCGAGATTAATCAACACGTTCATCTAGTATTTTCTTTGGTATTGTTGGGACTATTGTTTGTATTAACTGGATTTAGTGTTCGAAAAACAGTTTTACCTGGGACACAACCGATGTTTTATCTGGTTGCGGTGTCGATTCTTACGAATACATTGATTGTCACAGGGATTGCTATCAGCTTAATCATTTCATAAACTGTACGAACTCGTACAGTCTGAGAAGACAATCATTGGATTGTCTTCTTAGTTTTTACGGTTGCAGAAACGGGATAATGATCTGAAATATAGGTATTGTTGTATTTATCTCTATGAATCTTGGTATGAGAGATTTCTAAGTCTTTCGTTGTCCAAATATAATCGATTGGGTCTCCTGACACTTTATCGTTAAAACCATGGGCTGTTAACTTGTGTTTTTCACGATATGTTTCCCAACAAGAATGCATGATGTCATCTAAAAAAGGATTGACTACATGTGGATTCGCATTGAAATCTCCGAGTAAGATAATCGGGTGTTGTTTTGAAGAGATGTATGTTTTGAGCGTTTCTAAACTCTCGGTTTTTGCAGCATCTGAAACATGGGAAAAGTGGGTGTTAATTATTTCGATGGTGGTATGATTGACGGTTGTTTCTAAAGTTGTAAAAATTCTTGGAAACATCGCACCTTTTTGTTTTTTTCTCGGTTCGTTGCTATACCAATGTGTTTGCGTATGATGAATAGGATAACTTCTTTTTATAAAAATTGGATTGTATTCACCGTTTATATCTCTCGCTTCTCCAACATAATGGTAATTTGTTAGTGTTCTTTCTAGGACTTGTAACATTGCGAGTGATGTTTCTTGAAACCCAATCATTTCTGGATTTGTTTCGCTTAAAAACATCTTTATGCCATCGATTCTATGTTTAAAAGCATATTCTTTATCAATCGGTAGGTCAATTCGAATGTTGAATGTCATAATTTGCATAAGTGAACTCCTCTAGTTTATTTTGAAAAATTAGTCTCATGTTTTATTTTACGATATAGTCAAAGTGATGTGAAGTTTTATCATGTGTTTTTATCTTTTAAAGATGTCTTGAATATCTATCGGAGGTTAGAAGATGAAAATGGTGGCTTGTATGAACAAGAAGTTTATCGTGAAAAGTTAAAACATCTGCAATCTGGAAGTGAAAATGCGAGGCATCATCAGAATCGTTATTTGATTCATATCATGAGTCGAATTATTTTTACAGTTGGATTGATTATAGTGTTTTTAATACTTGTTGTGTTTTGAGAAAAGTCGTTTCGCCTAACTTGGGCTGAAACGACTTTTTAATGGTTTTTGAATAAAGATTGGGAAATTGCTTTCGGTTGGTTCTGTAAGTTTTCTTATGGTGATGTTTGGAATGTCTTGTGTCAGCCAGTCTGGAAGGTTATAAGGGGTTGCAGAATTGTTTGAAGCGTTTGGTGTGATATTGTTTTGGTCGAAGTATTCCCAGTTGTCACTTCCATCTGGAAATCTTCCATATGAAATATTCCGTGGGACAGCAACTGGGACAACTTGGTCGACTAGCGTTGTTCGATTAGGGGCGGTGATGATGAGTGGTTCACCGCTTCTTGAGATACCGAAGTTGGTATGCAATTCTCCGTTTGGTGCAATCATATCTTTGCCTGATGCGAATATAAGCAAGTGTCCATTAGCATCTATTTGAGTGCCCTCTGGGAACTGCCAACGGAATGGATTATTGGTGTCGTCGGATAAATAGTATCCGCTTAAATCAACAATGCCTTGTGTGGTGTTATAAAGTTCAATCCAATCCGTCGTGTCGCCATCATAATCAGTGATGGTTTGTCCATTTGATGACATGTATTCGTTGATAACGACTTCCCGGGTTGGGTTGGCTGGAAGGATGTAAGGGTTGCGATAGGTAATTTGATTCCAATATGGTGCTATAGGATTGTATCCTTCATCACTGTTAGAACCGACAATTTCAATAGGATTATTTCTAAGGTCAAGCTCTGCATATTGACCGATTGAAGGATTGTCAAGCAAGGCTCCGTTTTCCATCAGTATTGCTAAGACAGATAGATCGGTGATTCCCGTGTTTCTTAAGTTTAATCGAGTTAATTTGTGAAGGTTTTCGAGGTGCTCAATCTGATTTCCAACAGGTACGTTTCTTAAGATGAGTGTTTCTAATTGGAAAAGGGTAGAGAGCGGTTCTAAAGATGTTATATCAGTATTTGAATGTAAGTTTAGATAGGTAAGTGCACTGAAGTTTTGTAAGATTTCTATATTATTAATGTTTGTTTCTCTTAGGTTTAAGTGCTCTAAGCGATATAAGGTTTTAAGGGGGTCAAGGTCTTTTTGAACGATTGGGTTTTGGCTTAAGTCTAAAAAGCGTAGATTGGGTAACATTTCTAGTGGTCCAATGTTTTCGATATGATTGTCTCGTAAAATTAAGCTTTCAAGTTGGCGAAATTGTGCGAGGATGGATATATCGCTGATACGAATGTTCACGGAAGGATTGTTAGGATCGGGTCTAACAACATTGTGTCTCAAGTTTAGTTCTTTTAAGGCAGTTAAACCACTGAGTTCTGATAAGTTAATGCTATCTAAATCGGTTATACCGTTGTTTCTTAAGTTAAGTGATTCAAGATTTCTGAGGTTTCGAAGCGGCGTAACGTCTTGGATGTGATTGCTTTCTAAGTTGAGAATTCTAAGGTTACTTAAGGCTTCTATCCCTGATAGGTTTTCGATGCCTAGATTCGGAAGATCTAAAGTTGTGATAGATTCGACTTGATTACGTGTAATGATATCGTCAGGATTATTGATTACATCGCGTATTGCGCTTTCTAAGGCTGAATCTTCAAACTCAATGATGTCAAACTGGTTGCGTATTGATAGGTAAAATTGCGTGAGGAGGATCCCAATTACAATCAGTAATCCACTTAAGATGACAACTCGTTTTACCATGCGAGATCCTCCTTTTTGAAAGCTTTTTTTAGTGCTTTTGCCTTGATTTTTAAATCGACATTAGGCGTAATCATGCTCGGTCTTACAATTTCAACACCTTGGACGTATTTGCTATTTGTGATGATTTTTAAGTTATGTGATTTTACGATTCTTTGTAACCACTTCGGTTGAGCTTTTTGACATTTGATCTCTAAAATAACGTTTTTAGGGCGATGTGGTTTGAGCAAAATGTTTGGGTCGAAAAGGTGTTTTGCGCGCGCACTTGAAACCCCGTGGTCGAAGGTGATGCGTAGGTTGCCTTTGGCTTTGGGTTGATAGCCTTCACGTTTGTATTCAACTATGAGTTGTGGTTCTAGCGTTCTTGCCTTTTCTAAACGGATGAACTCATCTAAGACCGGGTGAGTATCTTCTAGGAATAGGCCTGTGCTTGTATAGTTTTCAAATGATTTCATCGGTATTAAGGTACTGTATTTAACCATCGCTTGGCCTTTTTTTGTTTTCAGTTCGACGGAAATGAGGCCTTCTTTAGTTGGTTTATTTTGATAGGCACGAATCCGTAATTTAATGCGTCCGTACTGACCATCATTCCGTTCATGAAAGGCTTTGAGTAAATGGGTATCGTAATAAATACTACGCACTAAATAGCGCCCATCAGGCGCATTTTTTGTATAAAAATCTTTGTTTACATAAGGCATTAAAGCATTTTTCACAGCGTAGTATTGAGCGTGACTTAAAATATACTTATATTCGAAACGGGAGGTGTTTCGCATCATAAGACCTCCTAAAAATTACATCGGTAATGTAAGTTGTGGGGATAAAAGTGATACTTTTTGGATATTTTCACCTTTTTGGATGTTTTCAACAAGCGTTTTAACAGCAGGTAAATCTTTGTTTTCAAAGCGCAGTTCATACGTGTGCTCAAAACGTTCACCTTCTGTTTCGCTGCTTCGCAGCTGTACATCAATATTTTTATCTTCTTGTATGACGTGCATCAAGCGGTCATCAAAGGCTTTTTTACCAGCAATAATTAAAATATATTCAGTATGAATTTGTCTTCCGTATTTAATGACATAAAAGGCTGAGATTAAAATTCCAATAATAATCGTTGCGAACATGGCTAGGGTCCAGTTTAAGGTGCCTACTCCAAGTCCAATCGCAATCGACCAAAACAAAAATACCATATCACGCGTATCTTTAATCGGGGTACGGAACCGTATGATTGATAATGAACCAACGAGACCAAGCGATAAAACTAAGTCGCCTTGGATAAAAAACATGACGAGTGTTACTATTGGTGCGAGCATAACTAAGGTAGATAAGAATGAGCTTTCATAGTTCATACCTCTATGCGTGTAGCGATAAATTAGTGCAATGGCTAGTCCTAAGAAGATAGAAAATAGCATGGAAATAATAAAGGTAATAATAGTTTCATCAGAAATTAAGATGGTTTCATAAATTGTGTCTAGCATAACGTCACCTCTAAAAAATTTTGTTTTATTTTAATGGAAGATTCCATTGTTAAACTCTGGTGTTTGAACTGCGTGGTAAATCCATTCAGCGCGGGCTTCAATATAATCGTAAACATATTCCAATTGACCGCGATAGGTATTGCGATCGACCATTGCTTGTGGGTTTGGCCAAACATAGTGACCTAAAATATCCCAGCGATTAAAATTACGGTTTGCCATCGGTACCATCGCATCGCCTAAACGATTTACCGCTTCTAAAAGATCAGGAATGATGGTGTAGTAGATTTCAAAGTAGCGGGTTCTAAACCGATCGCGTATTTCAGGGATATCCATCATTAGATGGAACCATAAGTTCTTATCGTGTCGCATTCCGTACCAGTTTTCTGGACCATAATCGATGTAGTTAGCGTTTCCTATAGCTAAATCAAAGTCCCAAATCGGGCCCATTTTTAAGACTTCACCAGGGCGCTTATAGAAGAACACACTTCCCCAACCTACATCGACATTTTTAAACAGTTCTTGGACGATGAAGTAATCAATAAAATTATCAACATCGATATAATCTTCATAGTTCGCATGATTTCTTAAGGCGTTTTCCATATCGATGATATAGTTTCTAATATATTCCATTTGACTTCTTGATAAATCATCACGGTTTGGATGTTTAAAGGTATATGGTTTTGATGAAACATTGATTCCATCGACCCATTCTTGATAACCGTGATCGTAAAAGCGTTGGTCTAACTCCATAAAAAATCCGGCATCTAAGTTGTTTAAATCCGATGGTACGTAAAGTTTGTTTTCATGTATTCTGATGTGTTCAGTCAATGTATATACCCCGTTATAACTACCGTTGAAATAAACTTCTACGGCACGTGTTTCAACGGCGTGTTCAATATGTTCTAACATTCCTGCAAACTTGTGTACAATCGTATTTCTAAGTAAGGACTTGTCAGCATATTCAGCGAGTAAGACATAATTTCTAGCCTTAGGCATCCCAAGGATGGAAACATCCTCTGAAAACTTTAATCGATAGGGTCTTTTCGGCATCGACCATGTAGAATTTCCTCTACCTCTAATTTCTACCGTATTGTTTTCAAACAAGACGGTGTGGTCATCATTGCTTCGTCCTTTTACGAGCACTGCTGCATTTCGGTACTCTGTTTTTGTTACATCATCAATTGGAATATCGACTTCGATATAGATGACATTACGATTTCTTGCTGAATCTGGGGCGAGTTGTTGCATCTCAAAGCTGTAGGTTTTGGTCTCATTTTGATAGGTTGCTTCAACGTAGAGCGTTACGGTTTGATCGATAAAAGGAGCTTCGTATAATAATACGTGTTCGATGGTGCGATTTTGAAAACGCCACATAAGTTCAACATCGTCGATGAACGGTAAGATAATGTCGCGATTGAAAAAATAAGGAATCTCACTGTTTAATGTGGCATAGATTTCATCAAAGGTTAACGGCTCATCAGGGATAGGTTCATCATTGTTTTCATTCTGAGGATCATCATCTTCGAGGGTGGGGTCTTCTTCAACACACCCTAAAAAAACAACCATCGCTGATAGGGTTAAAAAAGCCAGTAAAATTTTACGCACATGATCACCTCGTTAACTTAAAATTAACAATACTCATGATTATATAATAAATATTTCAAAATTTAAAGATGTTGTTTAAAACGTTTTCATTAAATCAAGCTCTTTGTTGGTGGCTATTTAGAATTTTTTGCAACTTGTTTGAGAAAGGTTTAAATCTTATAAACGGCTGTGTTATAATGTTTAACGAAAACGATTTCGATAGTTTTAATCGATAGAATGGAGTTAATAAATTTATGAAAAAAATTCTTTTATTTTTAGTATTACTGTTTACATTTACACTTGTTGCTTGTGAAATTGAATCAGATTCAAATGGAGATGAAGCGCTTGAGGGTGTTACCTTTGCTGGTACAGAAGATATTACCTTAGAACAAGGGGCTACTTTTGATCCTTATGAAGGTGTTGAAGTGTTTGATGTGGACGGTAGTGACATAACATCAACATTAGAGGTTTTAGGGCTTACCCAGCTTGGGTTTGAGGAGGGTCGCGTCCATACCTTTGGAGAGTTTATTATTTTATATGTAGCCACGGATAAATCTGGTGAAGAACATACCGCAAGTCGTGGAATTACGGTAACACCAGCTGATGAGTTCGATCCACTATTAACATGTGGAAATCCTGTCATTGGAGATTATGTTATTACTTGGTGTGATGAATTTACTGGCGAGGGCGATAATTTAAATGCTTACGGGGTTGACCTTGATAAATGGGCGTTTCAAACTGGGACCGGAACTGAGTTTGGTTTAACCGGTTGGGGAAATTATGAAGCGCAGTATTATCGTGAGGAAAATGCACGGGTTGAAAATGGTCGCTTGATTATCGAAGCACGACGTGAATCGCATCGTGGGTCGCAGTATACTTCTGCACGACTTTGGACACGTCCAACATTTAGTCAAACGTATGGACGTTTTGAAGCGAAAATTAGTCTTCCTGTTGGTGAAGGCTTATGGCCAGCCTTTTGGATGATGCCACAAGATGATCTTTACGGTGGATGGGCGGCTTCAGGTGAAATCGATATTATGGAAGCGAGCGGACGCTTTGAAGATCGTTCGATTGCAGCCTTACACTTTGGTGGATCATGGCCAAACAATACCCACACCCATAGAGAGTATCATTTCCCTTCAGGCATGACAATTGCGGATTTTATTGTTTATGCGATTGAATGGGAAGAAGGCGAGATTCGCTGGTATGTTAATGATTTTTTAATTAAAACAAGCACAAACTGGCATACCGAAGGTGGAGAATTTCCAGCACCGTTTGACCAAGATTTTTATTTACTCTTGAACCTTGCTATCGGTGGAACGTTTGATGGGAATCGGTTGCCACCAGATGATTTATTTGATCAACCTGTCATCATGCAAGTAGAGTATGTTCGTGTTTATCAAAAAGTTGAAAGTGATTAATAGTTCGTTTTTCTAATTTAGCCTGATTCGCGTTTTCTTTGAAATTATCCAATAAACTTTGTACTATAGTTGTATATATAACGAGGAGGTAATGACGATGAAAAACGTGAAGAAATTAAGTCTCATAGGTGCTGCATTATTCGCTATTGCCGCAGCGCTAACGATACTTTTACCAGCCTTGCAATATGAAGATTTGCAATATACAGGGTATGAAATAGCTTTTGGTAAAGCGTTGCTCGATGTCAATCCATTGGATTTAGGTTCGATTGCGAGTGCTCAACTTCCTGTTTCATACTTCGCGATTGCGGGGTATTTGTTTCCTTTAGTCGCAGCAGTATTGTTTGGTGTTTCAGAAAAACTAGGAGTTGTCTCTTTAGTACTGTTAATAGCATCGTTGATATTGTTTGTGAGTTTACCGAACAATGTTGTTATTGAGTATACCATTGCCGGGGTAGAAAACACGGCTGATATCGATTGGTCGATGGATAATGGTGTGATTGTTGCCATCATCATGTTATCTATGAGTACTGTATTGGGTATTTTGACCATCGCTACTAATGATTGATTATAAAGGGGTGTTTGCTGTTCATAAGCAAACACCTTTTTTAAGTTCTCCATCTTTCTTTGTAATGAACGCGAGGGACTGTGATAAACTATATATAAGAAAATGCATCATGCATGAAGGAGATTTATTATGCCGTTAAGAAAAGACCCACTACTCGAAGCGTTGTCAGAAAAACGGGATCAATTAAAGCAACGATATAAACAAGCTGACGGGCGAATGCCGGTCATTTGTTCGGATGAAGCTTTGATTGAAATGTCAAAACGTCAACCTTTGCAAAAATCTGATTTTGAGGCAATACAAGGTCTTGGAAAAGTTTTTGTAGACCTTTATGCTGAAGATTTTTTAAGAGTTATCTTACTGCATAAAAACACTTTGATTCAAGAAGTTGAAGTCTCAAAAAAAACCAAGTACCTACTCGCTGATTATCATGATCGTTTAACGAATATATCTAGACGTAATCGCAATTTGTATTCAGGAAAATTATCTCAGCGTTTAGGCATCGATTTAAGCCAATATCACAGTCAAGAAAAACTGAAGAAGTTTATGCTTTTTCAATCGAATAAATTAGAACGACTCACCAATCGTAAAGATAGTTCTGAAGCGTCTGAAAAGTATTATCGCCAACTCACACTACTTTACCGAGAAATTCAACGGGATTTGAAAGAGACGGGTTCATATAATGTCTATCTTGCCTATCCATATGTACAAGGAAGATTTCCTAAAGATGGCTTTGAAATCAAAGCCCCACTCATGTTTTTTCCAGTAGTATTAATACGTAAGGGGATGGACTTTTATTTGAAGTTTGATCAAGATCGCGATGTTTTATTAAACCGCGATCTTCTGTTAGCGCATCATAAATTTAATGGGGTTAGCGACATCAAAGAAATGCCGCGATCCGAAGATCTTTCTGCGCATACGATTGATTCTGTTATTTTACCATTCTTGGCTAAAAATCATCTTGATGTTATAAATGCTTCAAGTCCATATCAGTTTGAAGCTTATGAAAACACTACAAAAGCTGATTTTAAAAAGGTTAAAAAAGGCCATCTTGAGATAAAGAATTACTTAGTATTAGGAAAATTCAATATCTACTCATCAAAAATTCAAGAGGATCTCTCTAGCATTATCGAGAGTAAAAAATACAATCATTTATTAGAAGGGTTACTAGAAAACCCATATCGCGTCTACGATTATTCAAAACCATTACCGTTTAAAAAAGTAGCTGCAAACGACTTTAATGAATCACAGCTAACCTATATTAATGATTTAAACTATTCTCAAGAAAAAGTGATTTCTTTGTTAGATGAAGAAGACCGTTTGGTCATTTGGGGTCCGCCTGGAACAGGGAAGTCACAAACGATTACCTCATTAATTGCGAAGCAAGTAGCTAAAGGTGAAAATGTTTTAGTTGTCAGTGAAAAGAAAGCGGCACTTGATGTTATCAAGAGTCGTTTGGGATATGCTTCTAAGTTTGCGTTATTTATGGATGATGCTCAGGATAAAAATACGTTTTATGAACAAGTCAAGCAGTTTATCGATCCTTTACCGCCAGTTCGAAATCATAATAATGATCGCGTCAGTTTAGATGAAAATATAGAAAAGATTCTAGGTAAACTCGAGCGCATGGTTGAAGCTTTTTATCAAGTTGATGAGATTGATGTTGCTCCGCACCTTGTATATGAACGCTATTTAACAGAGAAAAAAATTGATGAAAACTTGTTTCCTGAAACCGTTTATAATACTTTTCTAGAACGCTTTAAAACGCTCAATTATAAAACCCTGTACACGATTGAAACTAGGTTCAATAAAACGAAGAAACTTCGTATTGTTTTACAATATTTAACGTTAGTTAAACAATATCCATTACTAACCAAAATGCAGACACAACTTTCTCGTAGTGAGAAAACCCATAAGCGAAAATTTGAAGAAACGCTTGAAGCGTTTATCGATGCCTATCATAAAGCTTTCTTTTTTAGAAAGCGTAAACTGCGTAAACGATTTATCAAGGCGCATTATAAAAAAATCGAGATGCTGTTTGATAAACCGCGTTATGCTAAAAGATTTATACAATACCTGCTTGAAGATGAAAACTTGTTCGAGATTATCCGGAAGAAGTTTAATGATTTTGAACGGGCTAAATATCACTTAGAGAACTCAAAAGCCTATGAGCACACTTACCTAGAGATGCTTATTGAGGATGCACCGTTTACCACAATCGATAAAGTTCATCTAAAGCACACCGCTATATTCGATAGTTTTTATACAGGTTACATTGAGGTTTTCGAAGCGAAAAATCAAGATAAACTTTATGATATGAACCATTATCAATCACTTATTGA
>SKGE01000057.1 GCA_007117625.1 Candidatus Izemoplasma sp.
ACCATATTTTTCATTTTCTTTTCGACAGATGGAACCCCTGACTGTGATAAAAAATCATCGGTTGGGGCATACAACTCTTTTTTGAAGACTTCGACATCCTCGATAGAATCAGCGATATTCAAACTGTTGGTGACAACAATTTCTTCAACCTTTTCTTTCTCTAAAAATGGAAAAGCTTGTAACATTTCATCCGTCGTTCTAAAATACTGACTTGGAATATCGTCATACCGTTCAAGCGGATGAAGTCCACCCCCAACAACCGGTGTTTGAATATAAATATCTCTAAACATCTTCGCATGCGGTTCTATATGATGAGCATCACTCGTCGCAACCACAGGAATGTTCAGTTTTTCTCCAACACGAATGATTTTTTTCAAAACGTGCTCAATGGTTGTTTCAACATCATCCATATCACGCTTTAGATGCATGTAATCTTCAAACGGTTGAATCTCTAAATAATCGTAATACTTCGCCGCTTCTAACAGTGCATCTTCACTTTGATTTAAAGCAATCTCAAAAAGACGACTGTTCATGCACCCACTACCAAACAACAACCCCTCACGATGCTTGTCTAGGGCGCGCTTTGGCATCAGTGGTTCTTTAAAATAATAATCTGTATTCGCTAAAGAAACGAGCTTAAAAAGATTTTTTAAACCGACACTGTTCTTGACGATTACATTAATATGTTTTGACATCGCATTGGCATAGATATTGATATCTTTAATATGCCGATCAATCCGTGCAAGCTGTTCAAACGTCTTAACCCCTTGTTTATCGAGGTCGGTTAACATATAGTTAAAAATATCAGCCGTAGCGCTAGTATCATATTCCGCGCGATGGTGCCGTTTCAACTCAACTTTAAAATACTTTGCGACCGCCTTTAAGTTAAAACGCTTTAACACCTTCGCATACAACTGTCTCGCAATTTGCAAAGTATCAATTGTCGGATAATCATCTTCGTAAAGGTCCAACGCTTTTAAGTTTTCATAAATATGCGCCATATCAAAGCGCGCATTGTGTGCAACCATAATCGTATCTTCAAAAAACGCCTTAAAATCTTTCATTACCACATCGATATCATCCGCCGCATCAACTTCTTTTTGAGAGATACCAGTAAGTTTTTTCGTAAAATCGCTCAATGTTTGATGCGGATTCACAAACCGGTTAAACCGTTCAACGATTTGATGGTTACGTATTTTTAGAGCTGATATCTCAATGATTTTAGATGAATCTACCGCTAATCCAGTTGTCTCAATATCAAAAACCGTGTACGTTGCATCCCGTAAGGTTCCTTGATAATCATTCCATGCCATCGCAACATCTGATTCATCAACCAAATTGAACTCAACGCCATAAATGGCTTTGATCGGTTTGTTTTTTGTCGCGTGGTAAAACTCTGGAAAAGCCTGGACCGTGTTGTGGTCCGTTAATGCAATCGCTCGATGCTTAAAGCGTAGTGCCGTATCGACATAATCCTCAATACTGTCAATACCATCAAGTGTCGACATCTTAGAATGTACATGCAATTCAACGCGTCGTTGATTTGCTTCATCTTTTCGCTCTGCTTTTTGAATCGGATGTTTCGTACGCTCTAAAGTAACCGCTGTTAAGACTACCTCATCGACAAACTTATCGTACTGCGCACTTCCTTGAACCTTCATATGCATATGCGGTTCTGTCTCTCTTAAAAACACCAGCTCTTCTTTATCATAAACAAACTTTTTGACATAAATTGAATCCGTCTCATCGCTTAACACAAATGTAAAAAGCGTCGTACGATTGTTTAATTTTCGCTCATCGACACTAATCACACTCGCCTCGATGGTAAAGTCTGCTTTATGATGCATCGATTTAAAGGTCGTTAAAGAAGCTTCACTCACAGGAATATCTTGAATCGTATGTGAAACCTTATTGACCTCTCTACCTTTATACTGTAAGTAGTGTTTTGTTTCTTGCTGCAGCGGTTTCATCCGTTCCGCTTCTTCAAGCTCTTCATGGTCTTCTTTTTCAATCCGTTCTGAAATCGAAGGGGTTTTATCACAATAACGAATCGAAAAATCAACATCAAACCCAATCATTAAAAGATACTCTTTAATATCAAACAACATATTCTCAACATAACTACCATCTTTTGGACAAATCATCGTGAGCTGTGGACCCTCAGATTCAACTTCAAAACCCGTCAATGCCTTAAAACGTGACCGCTGTTCAGTCAGTGTCTTTAATGCGTGATGATAATAATCTAACAAGTTCGTGTAATCAACGTTTGCATAATCAATTTGATATCGAACATGATCGCACGACCGGGCAATCATCGTCGCATTTTTTAAACGACTTTCAAAAAGCGCAAAATCTTTCACGCTCAGCGGTTGTGTCAGTTCAATATTAAAAAACCATTCACGGCGTCCCTCATCGACCGTAAGTTCGATAAGTTTACCAGTAATGGTTGAAGTTTTTTCTTCAAGATTTAAAAACTTCAATAGCTTCTTAAATTGTGCTTCCATAATCAAGTCACTCCATTTTTATCTCTTTCATTATAGCATATCAAGGAATACGAACAGCATAAAAAAAGCAGAAAAATTCTGCTTTACTCAAACTCAATATCAATCTTATTACTTTCGATTTCTTCAAGTGCTATACCAACCGGTTTCATACATTTAGGTTCAATCGTAGTATCTTCTTTTTCCTTAAGCATTTTTGCTCTTAACGCCGAAGTGTAAGCTAACTTGTACTTAGAATCGATTTTGACTAATAAATCATCGATTGATGGATACCGTAAACCCTCTTCGTTTTTTCCTTCATGTTTACTCATCTTCTAATACCTCCAATAATTGATTATATTTATGAATTGATCGTTCTGTCTTTGCATGTTCAGCACGAATAATTGCCATAATTCGATCCGCAGCGTTGGTAACTTCATCATTGACCACAATATAGTCATACTTATGCGCCAAGGGAAATTCGCGCTGCGCTTTATCCATTCTTTTTTGAATCACTTCATTCGCTTCAGTTCCTCGCCTTAACAACCTGCGGTAAAGCGATTCTTTATTCGGTGGTGCAATGAACACAAACACCGCATCACTTGTCTTCTCACGAACTTGAAGGGCCCCTTGAACCTCAATCTCTAAAACAACCTCTTTTCCTAACTTCAGCTGTTCCTCAACTTTATCTCTCGGTGTCCCATAGTAATGCCCAACAAACTGTGCCCACTCTAAAAACGCATCGTTCTTAATTCGATCTTCAAACTCTTCTTTACTAACGAAGTAGTAATCGACCCCGTCAACCTCACCTTCTCGAGGTGGTCGTGTCGTCATCGACGTCGAATACACAAGATCGTGGCCCTCCATTTCAAAAAGGGCCTTGCGCACAGTACCTTTTCCGACCCCAGAGGGACCGCTGAGCACAATAAGCAAGCCACGTTCGTTTAATTTCATACGAGCCCTCCCAAGTAGAAATCTATTTTATAATATCATAACACTTTTATCCCTTAAATGTAAGTATAAAAGGTATTTTTTTGATAATATGCTATAATAACATTGGTGATTACTATGAGCTTTGATGGAATAATGCTAAGAAACGTCATAAAAGACCTTAAAAAGACACTATTAGATGGACGCCTCACAAAAATCTATCAGCTGTCAGAATACGATTTACTATTTCAGGTGCGCGGACAAAAAAACAGCACCTTTTTAATGAGTATATCGCCTCAGTATACAAGAATGCATCTCACCGCTAACACCTACGACAAACCCCAACACCCCCCAATGTTTTGCATGTTTTTACGCAAACACATTGAAGGGTCTAGAATTGAAAACATCGAACAGCACAACAACGACCGCATTGCCACATTTACCCTTAAAACAACCAATGACTTAGGTGACTTAACCCACAAATATCTCATTTACGAAGCGCTCGGAAAAGATGCAAATATCATCCTAACCGACGAAAATTATAAAATACTTGATGCGATCAAACACACTGGCCCATTTGAACAACACGAGCGCACCATCATTCCTAGTGCCGATTACCGCTACCCTACAGATACTCGCATCAATCCCTATGAAACGGAAAAGCTAACAAGCTTTCTATCCCAAACACCGCCCGACAGTATCAAAACATACTTAACAAACATCTCTGGTGTCTCACCGTTATTTTTACATGAGTACATGCACAGACTAACACCACATATAGACCGTATAGAACTTTTTAAAACCATGTTGCGCGAACAAAACTATACCATTGTTGAAAACAAAAAATCAGTATTTAGCTACTTAAATTTAACACATATCGATGGGCATAAAACGACATATAAAAACACAAAAGATCTATTTGATAACTACTTTTTTGAAAGAGACACCGCAGATAAACGTAAACAAAAAGCCAAAGATTTAACACAATTTGTTAGCCGACAAATCGAAAAGCTTAAAAATAAACGCGAAAACTTACAAAAAGACCTCAATAAAACAAAAGACTTAGAAACATTAAGACGCTATGGTGAGTTTATTCTAAGTTATCAACACACCATCAAAAAAGGTGACAAAACCCTAAACATAACAGATTATTACACCAACGAAGCAGTTGAAGTACCGCTAGACATAAAACTCACACCTTCACAAAACAGTGCGCAATACTTCAAACGCTATAAAAAGCGTAAAACAAGTATTCCTTACATTCACAAAGAAATAAAAAAAGCCAACTATGAACTTGAATACTTCCAAGTCATCGAAAGCCAAATTGCACAAGCAACCTTACAAGAACTCGAAGAGATTCGCAATGAACTAGAAACCCTAAAATACATGAAAAAACAAACCAAAAAAGGCAAGCAAACACAATCTAAAATAACCACATACCTCGTTGAAGATACAGAAATATTAGTCGGTAAAAACAACCTTCAAAACGAGCGCATCACCCATCAACTCGCAAAACATAACCATGTCTGGTTTCACGTTCAAAACGCACCAGGAAGTCACGTCGTTGTAAAAAAACCATTTCCACTATCTGAAAAACTCATTCGCACCGCCGCAGAACTCGCTGCTTACTACTCAAAAATGCGTTTAAGCTCAAGCGTTGCGGTAGATTATACCGAAGTGAAACACATCAAGAAAATCCCTGGAAAGCTTCCAAGCTTTGTGCGCTACAGTCAACAAAAAACCATCTACATCGATCCTAGTGTTGACACGATTAAAGCTCTCAAACAAACAAAGTAGAAAGAGGCTAAAAAAGTCTCTTTTTTATCGTCTTCTTCTTGAACTGTTTTTGCGTTTACGCTTCGGATGATACTTGCTATCAATAAGTAAAATAAGTGCTAAGTAAAATAATTCATGATCATCTGCATATACTGCAATTTCATAGGTATCTCCCCATGACAACCGTTTTTTATTAATAGCAGCAACTTCTCTTCCATCAGGTTGTTTAATGCTGAAAATATGTGCGCGATAATTACCTTCAATTACCAAATCACCATACACACTGGCCACTTCAACCTTACGTTTAAAAAATGCGCGCTTCTTTTTTGTGGATGCAACCATTTTTCCCGCTTCATCAATCACCTTGTAACTCGGTCTAAACGTAAATGATTTTCGGATCATGGTATAAAGTGTCTCGTTAGACTTAGCATCATTTAGATGTAATACTCTAGAACGAAACATCGGAGATGAGGCATTATAAATTGCATTCTTTTTATCATCTAAAATGGTATAACGATTGCGAATCGAAAACACCTTTTGTTTAAGATAAAACTGTTTCATCATAATCTCCAGCTATAAAAAACTGTCAAACCCCCTTATCAGTTTAAACTTATTATAGCCTTTCTCAAAGAAAAGCCAAACCTATACGCTTTCACAACATGACAAAACATGTCATGTTTATATTGACATGTTTTGTCATGTTTGTTAAAATGAAGTTGAGGTGATAGCATGGACGAACAAAAATACACATTGAAAGAGGTAATGGAAATGACCCAAGTATCAGAAAGAACGCTAAGACGTTATTTGAAAGATGGTCTATTAAAAGGCTTTAAAGTTGGTGGCACATGGCGCTTTACCAAACAACAGCTACAAGCTTTTTTTGACGATAAACAACATCATAACGAGATTGCTAGACAAGCAAGTGAAGATGTCAAAAAATTCTTGCGCCACAGCTATGAGCAAAACGATTCTGATCAAGGCTGCGCCATCTTTGATTTCAACAACCCAAGTGAAGAAACGCTGAACCAAATACGTCATGTTGTCATGACCGAAACCAAAAAACACAAAGGCTTTAAAATGAAATTACATCCAGAAGGGGATTACATCCGTGTTGTACTAATTGGTGGTTTCGACTTCATCTG
>SKGE01000063.1 GCA_007117625.1 Candidatus Izemoplasma sp.
GTACTTGCTAAGTATAAAACCATTAAACTGACACCAAAAACCAATACCCCTACGATCACATGCATCTCATTAGCTTGTATCAATAAAAGTATCAGTGCCGTAACCGATAGTAAAAACCCTACACCGTGACTCACGGCGTTTGCGATCCACTCGCCAACTCTTGAACGTTCCATTTCACACCTCAATCTAAGCTAATATTACTCTATCAAACATTACTCTATCTGTCAAGGTAATAACATAAAAAAGAAGCATTTTACTGCTTCTTTAAGTGTTTAAGGTTGTCTAAATTCCATCGATCAAACTGATAGACTGAATGTTTTTGCATTTCAGTAATCTTATCATAGATTCGCAAGAGTTTTTTGTTGTTTTCTAACCCTGGGTAACGGTCCACCATTTGTGTATAAATCCCATACCAAAGTCGATAATCCTCATTTTTAGCATAATGCATAATCGAACGGTGATTTAATTGCCATGGTTTTAACCCTGCAAAATGTATACCTTTTAATACATCAATTACGGGATAGCCATTAAAACTCGCATAGGTTAAATCCATATTATGCCATTTTCCACTAAGTTTCATAGTTATATATTGCATCTCAGGCCACGGAAACTGACTAATTTTATCGCGCATATCAAGCGCTTGAGTGTCTTTTATGATTGACTCAAAAAGCGTCATGGATGGTTCGAACAAGTAAAGCGCAGCATTAACCCCCATGTTAGTAGGATCATCGATGACGCGATCGGTGACTTCTTTAGGAATGCTAGCGCCAAATGGCATGGCTTCATAGACGCGATGCCAAATCCAGCTGCCATTTTCATATACCGAGTCTGGAATAAGATATTTCCCGTTTTCCGTCTCCATGCAATACGATTTTTTCTCATTGATAATCCCTGCCGGTGCATTGAGTTCAAACAATAAGTCATAGTCTTGAATAGGTAATACATCGGCGTCTGCAAGGATGATTTTTTCATACCCTTGACCAAGGTCTCCATCCATACCTAATCTCAAAGCGTGAAATCTTGTAAACAGAAACGGACGATCTTGGCGCTCGTGTCGATCTTTATGAGGTACATAGATTGTATCAATGACATAAACATAATCAAAGATTTCTTCTAAAGCTTTAACACCATCAATAGATACCGCTTCGGTCACGATACAAATAAGATCAGCTTTTGTATCTTGTTGTCTTAACGCATAAGCAAACACCAAAGCTCCAGGAATAAAGCTATCGTTACGCATCACGAATGTTACATACGCGTAACGTGATTTCTCAGCCATTGGGTGTTAAATCTTGATGGATTTTCTCAAGAATCTCATCTTTTATTTGTTTTGCTGAAGCCAGCATATCCTCTACTTTAGATGCATAAGAAGCTACGATTGCATCATCAGAAATGCCCGGTAAGTTAATCTTAATGTTTAAACATGCACCTTCTAATCCTGCGTATAACATTAAAGTTCCGACGCCAACATCAGATAATGCATTTTTGTTTCCGTGCTGGCGAATAAAATCGGTAAACTGTAACGCTTCAAAGGCAACATCTGCAATCCCTTCAGGCACTTCAATAGCTTTCATCGTTGCTTGTTCGATGGCTTTAGCTCGTTTTTTCTTTTCTGTATCAGTTTCTTTTGGCATTTTAAATGCGTGCATAATGTCGTTAAAAGCATCGGTATCTCTGTCGACCAAATCAAGTAGCTTATGCTCCAAAGCTTTCAAACGTTCATGCGTATTAACAAAATCTCTCTGAACAGCTTCATCAAGCTTGTTAAACTTTTTCTTAGGAATCGTTAAGTGCCCAATCATTCGAAGTAAGCCTGTTCCTAAGGCGGCTGAAACCGAGCTTACGCTTCCACCACCTGGTGCAGGAGACGCTGAATCCACCTCATACACAAAATCCCTAACCGTCATATCGATTAATTTCATAACTATACCTCCCAAATTTTACGTTTATTATCAATTACTTTTACACCCATTTTATACACATCTTTAACATGGTTGATTGCAAAGTGATATAAAACATATGGCCAGTTTAAAGCATCATATATTACAAAATCAGCTTTATAACTTTTTGCAATGCGACCAACTTCATCCGCACGATCAATGCCATAGGCTGCATTGTATGTCGCAGCTGTTAAAATTTCATTCGGTGACATTTTCAAGTGTATCGCCGCAATATTTAGTGTGAACAAAAAGTTTTCACTCGGACTACTTCCTGGGTTATAATCACTCGATAACGCTAATGCTAAACCACGCTCAATCATCTTTCTAGCCGGTGCGTATGTACTATTTAAGTAAAACGACGTGCTCGGTAATAAGTTCGCAATAACATCACTGTTTGCAAGGGCTTCTAACCCTTCATCATTAATCGCCATTAAATGATCCGCACTGTGTGCTTTCAGTTCAACAGCTAAAGGAACCCCGCCAAGTGCAACAACCTCATCCGCGTGAATTTTAAGCTTAAACCCATAGTTTTTAGCAGCATCCAAAAGATAGCGACTATCTTCAACACTGAATGCGCCATCCTCACAAAAAATATCGACAAACTCAGCAAGATTTCGTTTCTTTACTTCATCAAACATTCCAATGACCTTATCTAAGAAGCTACGACGATCAGCTTCATAAATCTTTGGCAGTGCATGCGCTCCCATAAAGGTCGGAACAATATCTACTGGATGGTTTTCATGGAGTTCTTTTTGAACCTCTAACTGTTTGAGTTCAGTCTCTAACTCTAACCCGTAACCACTTTTTCCTTCAACCGTAGTGACGCCAAAACCGAGCATAAAATCAAGACTCTTTTTCGATTGCTGATAAAGCCCTTCTTTAGAAATTTCTTGAGTCATTTTGACGGTGCTATGAATCCCACCACCAGCTTTAAGAATGTCTAAATAAGGTACCCCACGCATCTTTTGTTCGAACTCATACTCACGGCTTCCCCCATGAACAACATGGGTGTGTGAGTCTACAAGGCCTGGTGTCACAAGTTTCCCACCAGCATCAACCATCTCCGTGTTTTCATCTATTAAACTACTAAAATCGTGTTCTCCAAAATCAATGAACTTTCCACCCTTAACCGCTAAAAAAGCATCCTGGTACGTTTCAACACAATCCATGTCTTTTCCTTTTATCGGTCCCTTAGTGACTTTCGGAGTTAGTAAGATACCAATATTTTTAACAATCAAATCTGCTTTCATACCATCACGCAACGTTCGCTTCAATAATTTTGAGTTCATCGAAATCTCTAAAGCCAATCATCGATTTCGCATACTCAGCAAGCGTCTTAAAATCCATCGCGTCGTCAAATGTTTTACGCTCAACATCAAAGTAATACTTTAAAGATCGCTTGATCGTATCTTCAGGAATTAATCCTACGATTTCACTGCTTGGAACCTTAACCCCATAGCGCTTCGCTTCCATCTTAACGGTCTCAAGAATACGATAAATTGGGTTTTGCTTATAGTTTAAAATGTTCATCGTAACTTGCACATGACCACGCTCTTCTAAATAAACAGGCCCCGCTTGAATATGCTTGTAACCACCGCTTGAACCTCTAATAGCAGCCGCAATTTTTTTCGCAACCTCTATATCATTCGTATCTAAATCAATATTATACGCAATCAATGGTAAACGAGCTCCAACTCCAGTAACCCCAGCTGTTGGATGAATTTCAGCCTCACCAAAATCCGGTGTCCAATCCGGTTCTTTTATTTTTTCTTTCATCCCTTCAAACTGACCTTTACGGATCTTAGGAAGTTTCTTACGATTGCTTTTTTGAGCAGCTTCAGCATATAAAAATACAGGTATTTTCAATCTATCTGCAATCATTGATCCAATCTTTTTTGCCATCTCAACGCAAGTTTCCATCGTAACATTTGCAATTGGAATAAACGGTACAACATCGGTCGCTCCCATACGAGGATGCTCACCTTCTTGAACATTCATATCAACAAGTTCTGTGACATTTCCGATAAACTTAATCAATGGTTCTAGCATTGCTTCAGGGTCTCCTAGCAATGTTACAACTGTACGATTGTAGTCTTTATCTGGTTCATAACTTACGAGTTTAAATCCTTCTTTATTTTTTAATGGTGCAACAATTTTTTCGACTTTTTCTAAATCTCTACCTTCTGAAAAGTTTGGAACACATTGTACTACTGGTTTCATTTTTTTAATAACCTCCTGTTTTATAGTGTTTATCTACAAGTGCTTCAAGCACCTCTTTATCACTTTTAACCGGTAATGTCACCTGACCTTCTTTACGGCTGTTAAACGTCGCCGATGTTTCAATGGCGTTTGCATTTTGAGCCCAAGCTCTTCTTGATACACCGCCCATGACATCCCACATCATCGCTCGTTTTAATATTTCATCGGTTTCATACGAACCATCTAATACCATCCCATAACCCCCATTAACAGATTTAGAGATTCCAACACCACCGCCATTATGAAGGGCGACTAAGCTCATACCTCTTGCTGCATTTCCAGCAAAAATATGTGTTGCCATTTCACTCATCATATTCGATCCATCTTTAATGTTTGAGGTTTCTCTAAAAGGGGAGTCCGTTCCACCTGTATCGTGATGGTCTCTTCCGAGCATAATCGGTCCAACCTCTTTATTTCGAACCATGTCATTAAACTTTAGCGCTATTTCTGTACGACCCCACGCATCTTGATACAAAATACGCGCCTTAGTTCCTACGACCATTTGATGCTTCTTTGCATCTCGAATCCAGATGTAATTATCTCGATCTTGGAAACGTCGTTCAGGATCGATGACCGCCATGGCTGCTTGATCAGTTTTATCTAAATCACTTTCTTTTCCAGAAAGGCAAACCCATCTAAAAGGCCCGTACCCATAATCAAACAAAACTGGTCCCATAATATCTTCGACATAACTCGGCCAAATGAATCCATCTAAATCATTTTCACCGTTTTTGCAAATTGCTTCGACGCCTGCGTCGTAAATAGCTTTCATAAAGCTGTTTCCATAATCGAAGAAATAAGTACCTTGCTGATGGAGCTTTGAAACCATCTCATAATGTTTCTTTAGCCCCACATTAACACGCTTATTAAACTCATCTTGATTTTCATTAAGCAGCTTCGTTCGTTCTTCAAAACTTAACCCTTGTGGCGTATAGCCACCATCATAAACATTATGACAACTCGTTTGATCACTTAATAAATCAATGAAAATATCATTATTAATCGCGTACTCTAATAAATCAACGATGTTTCCATAATAGGCTAAACTAGCTGGTAATCGCTTCTCTTTAAGTTCCAAAGCTCGAGCAAAAGCTTCTTTTGGTGTCTCCAATATCTCATCGATCCACCCTTGTTCGTACCTAGTTTCAATCCTAGAGCGATCAACCTCAGCAATCAAACCAACACCCCCAGCGATTTTAGTCGCTTTTCCTTGTGCTCCACTCATGCCACCAAGACCACTTGAAACAAACAACACCCCTTGAAGGTCTTTGTCTTGTGGAATACCAAGCTTGCTTCTACCTGCGTTCAAAAGCGTTGAATACGTTCCATGAACAATCCCCTGTGGTCCGATATACATCCATCCACCAGCGGTCATCTGTCCGTAATTTGCCACCCCTAAACTCGCGGCACGATTAAAATGATGTAAATCATTATAGATGCCAACCATCAATCCATTCGTCAGCATCACGCGCGGTGCATGTTTAAACGACTTAAAGATTCCCAATGGATGTCCAGACATAATCACGAGCGTCTCATCTTCTTTTAAAACTTCTAAATATCGCATCACCAACTGATATTGCATCCAGTTTTGAAATACTTGACCGGTCTCACCATACGTCACAAGTTCATACGGATAAAGTGCAATATCAAAATCCAGGTTGTTATTGATCATCACTTGAAACGCTTTCCCCTCAATCGTACAACCCTGATAGTCATCAATGGTTTTGCCTTTTATAGCACCTTCAGGTCGAAACCGATACCCGTAAATACGACCATGCTCCATCAACTCTAACATAAACTCCTCGGCTAACGTTTCGTGCCAAGCCTTCGGGACATAGCGCAAAGCATTTTGCAACGCTAAAACCGTATCTTTTTTCGACAGTTGCATCGAACGTTTAGGCGCTCTCCGAATCCCCTTAACAAAGGTTTTTTTCTCAGGCAATTTTGGAAAAATTGCATCGAGTGTAATCGTTTGGTTCATCTTTATAAAGTTCGCATCCATCGTAGTCCTCCTAAACCTTTCTCGCATCAAGCAACTCAGAA
>SKGE01000095.1 GCA_007117625.1 Candidatus Izemoplasma sp.
CAATGTCGTTTTGAAATCTATGATGAACAAGATAAGCTATATACACTCAATGAAGAAATACGCGATGATACTTTAGCAATCCAAACGAGTCACAATTTAACGCTATGGGACATCGATAATCCGAAGCGCTACACACTTAAAGGTTTTATAAATGATCAGTTTGTCTATGAGACAAAGTTTGGAATAAGAACCATATCTGTTGATCGAGATAACTTTTACTTAAATGGTAAAAAAGTTTTTTTAAGAGGCTTAAACCGGCACCAATCCTATCCATATGTAGGGTATGCGATGCCAGCTTCCGCACAAAAAAAAGATGCGGATATTTTAAAGTATGAACTTGGTGTTAACATCGTACGAAGCTCGCATTATCCTCCAAGCAGGCATTTTTTAGATCGCTGTGATGAGATTGGGTTACTCGTATTCACAGAGCTTCCCGGCTGGCAACATATCGGGGATGAAACCTGGAAAACCCATGCGTTAAGCGATTTAAAATCACTCGTTATTGACGATTATAACCATCCAAGTATCGTGATCATCGGGACCAGAATTAATGAATCATCAGACGATCATGATTTCTACACAAAAACACGTGACTTGGTTAAATCGATTGATCAATCACGTCCTACTGGTGGGGTGCGCTTCTTTGGAAAAAGCGAGTTGTTAGAAGATATTTACACGGTCAATGATTTTGTCCATCGTGGCGATAATGAAGGTTTGACACCTAAGAAGAAAATGACAAAAGAACAGCACCCTTATTTAATTACAGAATACAATGGGCATATGTTTCCGACAAAATCTTTCGATGATGAAACCAAAAGAGTTAACCACGCATTAAGACATTTTAAAGTATTAGACGATGCTTACCGCATGCAAGGTGTAATGGGAGCTATCGGTTGGTGCATGAACGACTATAACACGCATAAAGAGTTTGGGAGCAACGATCACATTTGTTATCACGGTGTGCTCGACATGAATCGTAATTCTAAATATGCCGCTGCAGTCTATGCCTCTCATGGGGATAAACCGTATATGAACGTTTTATCGATGATGCACATCGGCGAACGGCCTGCGGGGGCTCTGAAAGAGGTTGTCATCGCGACCAACTGTGAAAAGGTAGAAGTTTTAAAAAATGGAAAATGGATTGGAACGCATTACCCCTCAAAGCGATACAAGCATCTTCCGCACCCTCCAATCATCATTAACGACTTTGTCGGCAATCAAATCGTTGAAAGTGATCGCTTTTCAAAACGTGATGCGAAACGGATTAAAGCAATTATGCTATACATGCTAGCCAATGATCTTAAGATGCGTTTGCGTGATAAGTTGTTGTTTGGCTATATCTTGCTAAAATATAAAATGAAGTATCAAGATGCCGTTGAACTCTATACAAAATACGTCGGTGGTTGGGGCGAGGAAGCCACACACTATACGTTTAAAGGTTATATTGCTAATGATTGTGTTGCAACGGTTCATAAAGGTACGAACGATGCGTATCGATTTGCACTCAAACCGGATGCTGAAACGCTTTACCACGGCGATACTTACGATGTTACTCGCGTTACGATAGAGCATTTAAACGGCTTTGATGAGCGTGCTTTTTACAGCAATGAAACATTAAGAATTGAAGCGTTAGGAAGCATTGAACTTATTGGACCGAGCCAACGCAACTTACAGGGTGGTATCGAAAGCTTTTGGATTCGTTCAACATCTGAAGGCTCGGGCACTGTGTATGTTTATACTCAGAATAATCTTACGATAACTCAAACGTTTGAGGTTGTCGGTAAGTAAATCGTTGAGTATTTTTGTGTCGTATAAAATACCTTAAAATGTATTATTAAGATATAAAGGTGTAGAGGAGATTGAAATGGATCGATTTAACAGTTACTTAGAAGCTATTAAAAACAATAAAATCCGTGCGATGTTAATGGATACTGTTCACTGGATTTCCGTAAATTATCCAGAGTTTAAAGCGACAATCAAATGGAACCAACCGATGTTTATCCATCACAGCACCTTTGTAATTGGATTTAGTGTCGCTAAAAAACACCTTAATGTTGCTCCTGATCAGAAAGTAATTGATCGTTTCGACAAGGCCATAACAGAGGTTGGTTATACGCGCACAAAAATGTTAATTCAGATTAAAGAAAATCAATCGGTCGACTATGTTTTTTTGAAAAAGATGATCGATTATATCGTTGAACTTAAAAAGGATGTTACAAGCTTTTGTTTATGAAAAATGCGTTCCTACTGGATTGATGTAGGGAACGCATTTTCTTTATTTTTCAGCCACGATGACCAAATGAAAACTTGTGAAAGGGTCAAAAGGAGTATCATGAAAGCCGCTTGTGACACTTTTTATAGTGAATCCTACTGTTTTTAAGAGTGTTTCTAAGCCGCTAGGTTCTAAAGGATATAACTTTGTCGAAGCGTGCATTGTATGCGAGGATGTTTTAAGTACTGTGTTGAATACTAACCAAGAATCATGATGTTCATAGGTACGTTTGAGCATTGCGTTTGTTCCTTCAATTAAAGGAAGCTCTGTGATCTGCTGTTTCAATATCTTATGGTAGTTAAGTATTTGAACAACAAATCTTCCTCGAGTGGTTAACGCATCATGTATTTTTTTAAGACAGGATTGAACCGTTGCTTCATCGCTAAGATGAACGAGTGTGTTGCCGATCATGTAGATACCATCATAGTGATTTTTTGATTTAAGATCCATCATATCTTTTGTTGAAAAGTGCAATTTGCTTTGGTCGCTTTGGTAATTGTCTTTTGCGATTTCTATCATCGCTTCGGATAAATCTATACCCTCAACACAAAACCCTTTATCTGCTAGTGCATTTGCATAAGCACCAGTAGCACAGCCAATATCTAATAGGTTTTTGCGGTCTTTAAAGGTTTCAGCTAAAAAGTCTACTTTTTGTTGAACTACAAGGAAGATATCATCGTAGTATTGTGCGAATTTTTTATAAAATTCCATGTATAACACCTCCGACTCTAGTATAGTCGAAAGCTTGTTTCATCGCTGCAATATCGATAATTTATTTACTCTTAATTTCTACAGTTTATCGATTTTTTCAGAGTAAACGATCTGACTAGGGGTGTTTTCGTCTGCGGCTATGATTTACAAGTTGTATGTTTAGCTGGGTGTGTGATAAACTAATTATGGTTGTATCGATAAGGAGTGTGAACGAATGAAACTTAAGTTTAAAAAAATTAACAAAAAGAACTTTGATGATGTTATAGATTTATCAAACCAGTTGACTGAGAATCAAAGAAAATCTGTTGCATCGAACATGTACAGTATCGCGGAAGCATCCGTGCATCCAAACAATGCGTATTATCGTGCGATTTATTTAGGCGATCACCCAATTGGATTCTTTATGGTGTTTATTCCAGATGAAGTGAGTATCAAAGAAGGCGAAGATAAGTTCTTTTTGTGGCGCTTTATGATAATTCCAAAGTATCAGAGGAAAGGTTATGGGAAAACAGTACTTGATTTTGTAATGGAACTTACCAAAGAACACAAGTATAGTAAGTTGTATACGAGTTGTGGCATGGTAGAAGATGGACCGTATCCGTTTTACAAAAAGTACGGGTTTATTGAAAACGGTGAGATGATTGATGATGAGACTGTTTTGGAAATTGAAGTCAAATAACATTTGAGAATGTGTTTCTTTGTGAAAAGGGTATAGAACTTCATAAACGGTTGTGCTATGATGGGTTTAATGACAAAAGAGAAGAGGTTTACTTATGGGAGATAACAACTTAAAAAACAACACAACATTTCGGAATATTTTGAGATTATTAGGCCCAATAGTACTTATTTTAGGTATCGTTTTTTTGGGAGTTGCAATTCGAGACTTTTTTGTCGGATTTAACAACAGTACCACTTTTGGAGAGCCACAAAATGAACGGTTTCACTATGCGTTTATTGGAATGCCTTTGATTTTTGTGGGCGGTGCGATGACAAGCTTTGGCTATATGGGTAGTGTTTTACGTTATCAAGCGTCACAAGTGGCACCAGTTGGCAAAGATGTTGTTAATTATATGCTGGACAACACGAAAGATAGCGCTTCTGGCTTCGCGAAAGCTATCCGATCAGACAAGGCTGTTTTACATTGTGTAAACTGTAGTAGCGAGGTTTCACAAAGTGATAAGTTTTGTAATGAATGTGGTGCTTCACTTGCAAAATCGTGTCCGAAATGCAAGGCGATGAGTCCGCAAAAATCAAAGTACTGTAATGAGTGTGGATACGATATTCGATGATGTTAGGAAGCGATGAGCTTCCTTTTTTATTCGCTTTTAAAACACTATTAGATAGCTTATAATGGTTATGTATATAGTTATGTTTAAGAAGGAGACACAAATGAAAAACTACCAAGATATTAACGCAGAGACAATCGATCGCTGGACGGAAGAAGGTTGGGAATGGGGGAAACCAATTTCATCTAAAACGTACAAAGCAGCTGGTAATGGTGTATGGAGTGTCTTGTTGACACCGACAAAACCTGTGCCAAAACATTGGTTTCCAAAACTTAAAGGTCTTCATGTGTTGGGCCTTGCATCGGGTGGAGGCCAACAAATGCCGATTTTTAACGCTTTAGGAGCTGCCTGCACGGTGTTAGATTACTCGCCTAAGCAACTTGAAAGCGAACGGCTGGTGGCAGAGCGTGAGGGGTATCGTATTAACATTGTTCGCGCCGACATGAGTCAGCCATTACCCTTTGAAGATGCATCGTTTGATCTTATTTTTCATCCGGTTTCAAACTGTTATATTAAGGATGTTAAATCTGTCTGGAAAGAGTGTTATCGAGTTTTGAAAAAGGGTGGTATTTTACTGTCAGGATTGGATAATGGGGTTAATTACATCGTTGATGATGAGGAGTCTAAGATTGTTCATAAGTTACCGTTTGACCCTTTAGAAGATGAAGCGTTGATGGAAAAATCTGTTAAAAATGACTGGGGTGTACAGTTTTCACACACGTTAGAAGAACAAATTAACGGTCAGTTAGAAGCAGGCTTTGTGCTTACTCATTTATACGACGATACCAATGGTGTCGGTCGTTTGCACGAGCTCAACATTGCTTCTTATATTGCAACACGTAGTGTAAAGCCGTAGAAGGTTGTTGGTTAAGTTTTCAAATACTATGCAAATGTTTTATAATAGTGGTATTACTCAACGTACTGGTGAAAAGGAGGCGGATAAATGGGTGTGTTGTTACAAAAATTACAAGAAGTATTGCTGTCTGTAGTTCCTATTTTTTTAATTGTTCTCAGCATTCATTTGTTTTTTGTGCCACTTGAAGCGTATCTTTTGATTCGCTTTATCATCGGTACGGTTTTTATTACACTGGGGTTGACACTATTTCTACTCGGAGTTGATTTGGGTGTAACTACGCTGGGAGCTAATGTTGGTGAGAAAATTGTTAAGATGAACAAGCTGTGGATTATTGTTTTAGCAGGGTTGGTTTTAGGTTTTGTGATTACTGTGGCCGAACCAGGATTATTGGTCTATGCCCAACAAATTGAACTTGTGACTGGTGGCGCTTTACTGAGTACCGTTTTATTGTTTGTTGTC
Organism: Candidatus Izemoplasma sp.; assembly: GCA_007117625.1. GTDB lineage: Bacteria > Bacillota_I > Bacilli_A > Izemoplasmatales > Izemoplasmataceae > SLQR01. The sequence continues at coordinate 5,585 of SKGE01000095.1, forward strand.
TCAACTGGAATTGCGCTTCTTCTTGTTGTTGGGTTTATGCGGATTATTTACAATATCCCGTTACACTATCTTTTAACAGTCTTGTATGGTGTGGTTTTTTTGTTTGCGATTTTTACACCAGCGGCTTTTATTAATATCGCTTTTGATGCCTCTGGCGCGACAACCGGTGTTTTATCGGTCCCTTTCATTTTAAGTTTAGCGTATGGTATCTCTCATTTGAAAAAGGATAGTAAAGCAGGGGAAAAAGACTCCTTTGGAACCATTGCGATTGTTTCAGCAGGTGCGATTATTGCGGTACTTGTTATGAATCTCTTTGTAACGGACTTTAGTCTTTCGGGTGAACCGATTTTACAAGCGATTAACAGTGAGACCGTTTGGGGGTCGTTCAGCGCTGTTTTTATCGTTGCATTAAGTGAAACGTTCTTTTCGTTAGTTCCGATTATTTTGGTGTTAATGTTATCTCAGTTTTTATTGTTTAAAATGAAAACGAGACAGTTTATTCATATTATAAAAGGGTTTATTTATGTCTTTCTTGGATTGGTTTTGTTTTTGTTAGGAGTGAATGGTGGGTTTTTAGATGTTGGATTTAGAGTCGGTCAAAGTCTTATTGCAAC
>SKGE01000106.1 GCA_007117625.1 Candidatus Izemoplasma sp.
TATATCGTTGGATCACTTAGTATTCTTTTAGCGTTATTTTTATAAAAGTTGTTTTAGCAGTTGTGTCTACACTTAAAATGTAATACAATAATTACAATATTCATATATATTCGAAAATAGGGTTCGAGCGTTTCTACCCAGTCACCGTAAATGACTGGACTATGAGTATGATGTTTTTTTGTCATATTCTAGGCGTTCGAACGAACGCTTTTTTTATTGGAGGCAATCATGCATACAGATACCATTCTTATCGTTGATTTTGGAAGTCAATATACGCAGTTAATCGCAAGACGGATTAGGGAACTTGAAGTTTATAGTGAAATCGTTCCATTTGATGAGCCGTTAGAAATTACTAAAAATGTTAAAGGGATTATTTTAAGTGGAGGACCAAAGAGTGTTTATGAGGCGGATGCGTATCACTTTGATGACTCAATATTTAAGCAAGACATTCCGATGCTTGGTATTTGTTATGGAATGCAGATTATCGTAAAGTATTTTGGTGGACATGTTGAGAAACATGATACAAAGGAATATGGGAAAGCTTTAGTCGATATTATCAAACCGAACGCTTTGTTCGAAGGGTTAAAATCGTCAGAGACTACCTGGATGTCACACGGAGATCGTGTGGTTAAAACATCAGATAATTTTGATGTACTAGCAGAGAGTAATCACATCATTAGTGCGATTAAACATCGCGATAAAGATATCTATGGGTTACAGTTTCATCCTGAAGTGAACCATACTCAACATGGTGTAAAGGTACTTAAAAACTTTGTGTATCATATTTGTCAGGCAACCGCTGGATGGAAAATGAGAGATTATATGCATGAATCGGTTGAAACGATTCGATCAGTGGTAGGGAGTGAAAAAGTATTATTGGGATTATCTGGTGGGGTCGACTCTAGTGTTGCGGCAGTCTTACTTCATCAAGCATTAGGTGAACAACTCACGTGTGTGTTTGTAGATCACGGGTTGTTGAGACATGAAGAGGCAGATACGGTAGAGCGTGTTTTTAAAGAGTATTACCAGATGCATTTTGTTAGAGTTGATGCAAAAGAGAAATTTTTAAGCGCTTTAAAAGGTGTTACAGATCCTGAACAAAAAAGAAAAACGATTGGAAAGTTGTTTATTGATGTTTTTAAAGAGACAGCAGCATCGCTTGGTGATTTTAAGTATCTCGCCCAAGGAACCTTGTATACAGACATCATCGAATCAGGCACAAAAACGGCAACTACGATTAAATCACACCACAATGTTGGAGGGTTACCTAAAGAACTTGGATTTGATTTAATTGAACCGTTAAACAGTTTGTTTAAAGATGAAGTGCGCAAACTCGGAGATGCTTTGAACATGCCGAAAGAAATTGTGTATCGACAACCATTTCCTGGGCCTGGCTTAGCGATTCGAGTTTTAGGTGAAATCACGGAAGCGAAACTTGAAATGAGTCGCAAGTGTGATCACATCATGCATCAAGTCATTAAAGCGGATGGTTTAGAAGACTTAATATGGCAGTATTTCATAGTCATTACGAATGCGAAGACCGTTGGGGTTATGGGAGACAAACGTACTTATGGTTATGTGGCTGCTTTGCGCGCTGTAACATCGCTTGATGGCATGACGGCAGATTGGGCGCGCATACCTTACGACACCCTGGCCAACATCGCATCAAGAATTGTCAATGAAGTCGATGGGGTGAACCGAATCGTGTATGATATAACTTCAAAACCCCCCGGCACGATAGAATGGGAGTAAAGAAAGGATGATTGTGATGAAAGAAAAGATTCGCTTTGAAGGATTAACATTCGACGATGTATTGTTAGTACCAGCCTATTCAGAGGTCTTGCCAAAAGAAACGATTTTAAAAAGTCATCTCACTAAGAATATTGTCTTAAACACACCGATTTTAAGTAGTGCTATGGATACTGTCACTGAGAGTAAGATGGCGATTCAAATGGCACGCTTAGGTGGTTTAGGGTTTATTCATAAAAATATGTCCATCGAAGAACAAGTTGCGCATGTAAAGCGTGTCAAGCTTTCAGAATCAGGGATGATTACAGACCCAGTGACATTACAAAAGCACCAAACCTTAGAAGATGCTGAGAAGTTGATGGCTTACTATAAAATATCTGGGTTTCCTGTAGTTGACGATGATGGTCGTTTAATCGGTATTCTAACGAACCGTGATGTCCGCTATCGTGATCATTTAGACTATACAGTAGAAAGCACCATGACAAAAGATAATGTTATTGTAGCACCCGTAGGCACGTCTTTAGAGGATGCCAAAACACTATTACTTGAAAACCGTATTGAAAAGTTACCGATTGTCGATAAAGATAACGTTTTATGTGGATTGATTACGATTAAAGATATTACTAAAGCACAAAAATATCCACATGCGACAAAAGATACGCGAGGGAGATTGCGTTGTGGTGCAGCAGTTGGAGTGAGTGAAGATACTATAGCGCGTGTAAAAGCATTGGTCGCAGTCGATGTCGATGTCATCGCGATTGATTCAGCGCATGGTCACAGTCAAGGTGTCATTTCAAAGATTAAAGAGATTAAAAAGATATATCCTAACTTAGATGTTGTCGCTGGAAATATTGTAACCAAAGAAGCAGCGCTTGCTTTAATTGAGGCCGGTGCGGATGCTTTAAAAGTAGGAGTGGGTCCTGGTTCAATCTGCACAACACGCGTTATTGCTGGGGTCGGTGTTCCCCAAATTACTGCGATTATGGAAGTTTTTAAAACCGCGCAATCAAAAAAAATTCCAGTCATAGCAGATGGCGGAATAAAGTATAGTGGAGACATTAGTAAAGCATTTGCAGCGGGGGCAAATACGGTGATGTTAGGTGGTTTGTTAGCAGGGTGTGATGAATCACCAGGGGAAGAAATCATTTACAACAGTAGACGGTATAAAATTTACCAAGGTATGGGATCTATTTCCGCGATGCGACGCGGATCGAGTGATCGCTACTTTCAAGGTGGAGAAACAGAACTAAAAAAACTTGTACCAGAAGGTGTTGAAGCGCGGGTCCCGTACAAAGGAAAAGTAGAAGATGTTTTGTTTCAGTTAATCGGTGGTGTCCGTTCGAGTATGGGCTACTGTGGTGCTAAGACGATTACAGATTTACAAGACGCTTCGTTTGTAAAAATAACCGCTTCAGGTCAAAAAGAATCTCATCCACATTCGGTCGAACTTACGCAAGAATCACCAAATTATAGTCTTAGCAAATAAGTATTCAAATTAAAATGACATTTGAATTAAAAGCTAGTTTCAGTATGTTTCTTTGCCTTTTAATTAAAATGGTGTATAATTTTATACATACATTATTTAACTATACGGAGGGATAGAATGAAGAAATTTTTAATGGTATTTGTGTTTTTAGGAATTAGCTTAACCATGTTTGCTTGTCAAACAGATGACCCAGACAATGGTGACGATGTTGTTGTTACATTAGAAAGCATTGCGGATCAATTGGAAAACGAGGCTTTTTTAAGTCAACCGATTGACAGTGATATTAACTTACCTTCATCATTTCAAGATATTAATTTGAGTTGGGAATCTCAAAACTCAGATGTTTTGACAGATGATGGAGCGCTACTCAGTAGACCTGCTTACGGTGAAGATGACTTGTCAGTAGATTTCCTTGTTACACTAACGCGTGAAGAGGAAACGTACACAAGAACAGTTAGTTTTACTGTGCTTGCGAGTGATATTAATCCTGAGGATGTTGCAAATGAAACCATTGACGATGCGATTGTTGAACTTAATGCATTAGAATTGTTTGATGGTGATATATCGGGTTCTATAGATTTACCCGATGAACTTAATGGTGTTTCAATTACTTGGAGTTCGAACAACCAGACTGTATTTAGCAATACTGGAACCTTTACTAAGCCTTATTATCACCTTTCAAATGAAGTCGATTTAACGGCGACATTTACCGTTGATGGTGTTTCAAGAGAAGTCGTTTATGAACTTACGACTGATCAATATTCAAGAGATGAAAGTGCAGTCATGCTCTTTGAAGCAGAAATGGCGAAACTTGATTGGGTTGACACGATGGTTGATTCCAATATCGATTTACCATTATTTGCTGGAAGACTGACGATGGCATGGACATCTTCAGATAGTAATTTTATTACGAATACTGGTTATGTGAATCCTCCGCTTTATAGTGAAGGACCACAGGATATAACTATGAATGTGCGTGTTCGCTATATGGGATATGAAGCATACCATGATTTAGATGTTACCTTAGCACCACTTCCGGAGGCCTCAATTTTTAATACCGTTTCTTTACCATTTACAGGATTAGGTGAAGAGTGGTTGGTAGAAGATACAACGCTTGAGATCCATTATAAGCAAGAAGGTGGCATGCCTTATGTTGATGTACTGGCGTTTTTAGAAATGATTGATAAGGGCGCATTTATTATTGATGAAGAAACTGGAGAAGCGACCGATGAGCGTTATCCAGGTGCGATATTGCTTGATCGTTTAACTATCGAAGAAGATGGCAATATTTTGCGTTTTGATTCAAATGATTATGACTTGCACTTTGTTTTTGATTTTGATCAAAATACAGCAACTGTAAATGAGTTTAGCTTCTTTAATAGTTTTAGAGCCCCAACCCAAACCGATTTTGGTGCAGGACTCGAAGCAGTAGATTATGTGTATCATGCGCCTGAAGAACTTGTTACGTTTGATTTAGGACACTATCGTTTAGAAATCTTTATTGAAGATGATATGTACTTGATTCCGTTCCATTTAGCGAATCTATTCTTCTCAGGTAGTATGTATGATGTCTATTACAACGGCGATGCACTTTATGGATTCGATACCTATCAACGCAGTGATGCCGAAGTCCATGAACTTTTACATGACAGTAGCTTAGCGGGTCAAAATATTCCAGAGCATAAGCTGCTTGAAACGTATAACTATCTTGTCTTTACCTTGGATCATTTCTATGGATTAAGAAGTGATTACGGCATTGATAACTTTTATGATTTTGTTAGCATCTCAGATGTTACAAGACAAGGCGTTAATCACTTTAGTGGTTTGTATGAGATGATTATGGATTTAGATGACCTTCACACCAGCTTCGCATTATCAGGTTTTTATAACCCAGGGTATTCACCGATGTTATCAATTGCTGACTTCGGACCAAGATATAATCAATTTTATGATGTCTTCCAAGGCATTAATAGCGGAGATGGTTTTAGTTTATTAGGCCAATATTTTGATGGTGATTGGAATGCTTATTCAGCAAGAGAACCACTGCATCTAGAGTATTATGAAGATGAAACGATTGCGAGAATTCGCTTCTACAGCTTTAATACTGATACGCCAGATTTATTTAAAGATGCTTTAGAAGAAATTGCTGCGAAAGGTACCGTTACCGATGTCATCGTTGATTTATCGATGAACACTGGTGGAATTGTCGGAACAATGTGGCAAACACTTGGGTACTTGACTGACGACTTAATTGCATCTCACAACATCAATCAAGGCGATGGCTCACGTTCAACCTATTGGTATGAAACTGAGATGGAAGCCTATGACTTTGAATGGTATGTAATGACCTCACAAATGACTTATAGTGCTGCAAATATGTTTGCACAACATGTAAAAGAAATGGGTGCCGCTACACTTATTGGGCAAAGATCTCAAGGTGGTGCTGCATCAATTACAACGAACATATTACCGACCGGTGCGATGATTATTATGAGTTCAAACAATGTATCAGCGAATGATGATTATGAAAGTATTGAACTTGGTGTTGAAGTTGATTATCAACTTTCGAATAACCGATTCAATAGCGAAACGCATATTGTTGCTTTGATTAACCAAATCCGCGAGGATAAAGCAGAAGCTACAGAATAATTTTTAATTAAAAAAGATGGCTACCACGCATCAGCGGTAGTCATCTTTTTTTGTTTACTCACACATTTCTGTTGGTAAGCTAACCGTTGTTTCACCAACTTGATCAATCGTTATAACATAGTGATTTACAACGTTATTCGCCATGAACTCAATACGAACTATAATATTGTCTTCATTAACTGTGATTTGATAATCTGTAAAACTTCCTTGAGCAGTTGTGAAGTTTCTAAGTGAGCTAAAGTGATTATTTCTTAATGTAGCTTTATTGTCATCGAACTGAAACCAATCGGCATCGACCGTCGTAGGAATCATTGATCGTCTAGACGACTGTGCTGAAAACATGTTCCATATAGACTCTCCATCATCGTCATTATCTTCGCCAATTACTATAGATTCAAAACATGACGATCCCAAATCACGCTCGTACCATGTGTAACTTCCGCTTGCATAGCTTAGAATGACTTCAGAACTATCGCTATCAAAGTCAAAGAATGCGAGCAATCTGTTTGCGGTACGCTTATGTACGCGTGTCTCTAACTTTTGATTACCACGATAAATTTCAATAGTATCAGTATAGTTATCAGTATTGTGGATAATATCAATCCATGTTTCTAAAGCTTCCATGAGACCATCTTGTTTATAGAGTGCTCGTATGGTTAAATCCTCTCGAATAACATGAACACTATGACTCCAACCAACAAACGTGAAGCCGTTTCTTTCAGGATGTGTTGGTGCTTGGGCATGTTGCCCATCTTCAACGACTTGGGTTTTTAATGTGTTGCCTTGATGATCAACAAAGCGAACAGTGTGCATTGAGTCATCATCACCACATGCCATCAGTCCAAAGCTAAATAAAAATAGTAAGGATAATCCAATAATTTTATTCATATATATCTACCTCTCTTATCTCATTAAAACTATTGTAACATATGATGGTACAAACAAAAGTGTCTTTCAAATATTTCTTATTAAAAAACAGTGATTAGTCATCACTGTTTTCTTCAATAACATTGACATACCGTTGAACTTCAGAAATATTACCACTCGAATCCTCAGCAGTATAGGTGATGATGTACTCACCAGCCACTTCAGTGTTTACTGTACCACTTGTCATAAGATGTACATCTTCTTTGCTGTTATCAGTTACCATCACCCCAGCATCTTCCCAAGTTTCACCAACTAAAATAGTATCAATGCCTGGTCTTAAGGTTATTTGAGGTGGGATTTCGTCAACAACATCTACAATACGTGTTGCGCGAATAAACGTATTGCGATAACTTGCTTGGTAGACTATAACATAAGTACCCACTTTAGTAATATCAACTGTGTTTTCAATCACTACAACACGTCTTTGATGTCCTTCGATGGTAGCAGTTGCTCCAGCGTCTTCAAAACTTGAGTTAACTTGTACGGTATCAATACCGGGGTTGATTGTTATTTCAAAGGTTTCAATATCATAAATCGTACAACCAGATATTACAAAGCTGAACAATAGTAGTAGAGATAGACTACGCCACATAATCTTCACCCTCCCGCTTAAAAAATGGTGTAAGATTACGCACTTCTAGATGTTCAACTGCTAACACATTAACAAGCCTTGTACGTTCAACGATAATATCTTCATAAGTCACACGATAAGTGATGATGTAGCGGCCCGCGTGATTTGTGTCAACCTCGCCAAGAATTTCTAACTCACCATGTGTTATGGTTACGCCCGCCTCAACATAAGGCATACCTTCCCAAAGTGTTGAAATCCCTGGATTTAATACGATTTCAGGAACTTGACGCTCAATTACTGTAACAATCCGTGTTAAGTGATGATAGACCGTATCGTTATAAATGATTTCATAGTAGACAGTATAACGGCCTGCTTGTGAATCGTCTACTTCACCGACTCGGTTAAAGTGAATCGCATCATTTTTTACTGCGACACCAAAATCTTCCCAACCTTCACCAAGCCGTATGGTATCTTTAGAAGGTTCTAATGAGACAAGTTCAGTGTTAAACGTTTCTTTATAGATTGGTGTGAGTATTAAATCTTCACCAACAACCTCAAAATCAGCGCTCCATTCGATAAACTCAAAGCTTAGAACTTCACTTGATGGTTGGTCAAATGTATCAGGAGCTTGAGCAGCTTCGCCACCTAAAACCACTTGCTCATCGATCATATTGTTTTGATAATCTTTAAAAATGACGGTGTATGTATTTTGTTGTGTTTTAGCATACAAGACGGTGTTTGATTCAATCGGTTGATCTGTATATGGAATCGTGAAGGCATCATCTAAATACCATCCTAAAAACTCATGACCAATAATTTCAGGGATTATAATCGGTGCGGCTTGCCCACTTTCAATGCGTTCAAAGTTTAGTAAATCATCTCCAAATGTATAGGAAACATTATAAAGCATTTCAGCAAACCTTGCATAAAGCACCGTGTCCTCCAAAATGGGTGTGTTTTGATAACGTAATGTTAGCGCCTCATCTAAGTACCACCCCATAAAGGTATGGTTTTCTTTTTCAGGGGTTGGTAGAATAGGGATACTACCAAAAGCAACCTCTAAAGTTTCAAAAGAACCATCTTCACTCATCAGCTCAAGATTATAAAGCTTTGGATCAAACCGTAAGTAAAGTTCAATATTGTCAGTAATTTCAAGCTCTTCAATCGCTTCTGTAAGCTCAGTATCAGTATAAAAGCCTTCGAAATGATGCCCAATTTTTTCTTTAGGTTCAAACTCAAATGTAGTGCCTTCCTCTACTAGGACTTCTTGATAAACTTCATTGTCATAAATAAGCGTTACCGTATAATAAATGATAGGGTCAAAATACCCATATAGCGTTATGTCAGAAAAAACTTCTATCGGTTCAAAGTTTGTTTCAAATGTTGCATCTAAATACCACCCAAAAAAGGTGTAATCTTCTCTAAGTGGAATCTCAGGAGTGAACATATCGCCATAGGGTACAATCAGTTCATCAAAGAGTTCTTCATCAATGATAAGTTGTACGGTAAAGAACGCAGGTTCATACCTTGGGAAGAGTGTAATGTTTTGATCGATCGGTTCCGCATCATCAAAAGGCAACTCAAAATGCGCATCTAAATACCAATCAATGAATAGTAAGTCTTCTATCTCTAGTGCTTCTACCGGTTCGACAAAACTGTTATCAAGGATATACTGAACCGTAAATACGTTTCCTTCTTTATCAAGAAATTCGATACGATTTAGCTGTGTCTCTAGCGTTAATAAAGCATCTGGAATCCCAGCATTCTCAAAATCATCGACAAAACTATATTGGCCATTTCTAAGCATTTCTAAGCCCTCTAAGTAAGTTATTTCCTCATCGTAACTTAACATAAGCGCTAAAATACCTGCGATTTGTGGCGATGCTAAAGAAGTTCCACTTGCATACGTGTAAAAATTACCAGAACGCGTTGTGATAATATCACTTCCTGGTGCGGCGATATCAATCGACTCACCAAAGTTAGAGAAACTAGATCTGGTACCTTGATTGTTGACGCTACCAACAGAGATAACTTCATCAAATCCAGCGGGATAAAATGTATCACTGGTATTATCGTTTCCTGCCGCAGCTACGACATAGATACCCGCTTCGACTGCTGCAAGGATTGCATCGTGCAAAATCTGACTTTGACTATAGCTGCCAAGCGATAAATTAATGATATCGGCACCATTTTCAATCGCGTAATATATACCATCTGCAAGTACACTGTGCGGGTACTGATCCGTTTGAGGCGTGTTTGCTTTAATAATGAGCATTTCAACGTTTGGAGCAATACCTGCTATACCAACATTATTATTTTTAGCGGCTCCTAAAACACCTGCTACTAAAGTACCATGCCCTTCATCATCATCAACATATTCAATACCAACCTCATCGGTATAAGCATTATAAGAAAGCGGTGATAGGTTGTGTTGGAACTCGGCGTGATTGATATCAATGCCAGTATCTATAATTGCCACAGTAATATGCTCCTCACCCGTCGTTAGCTCCCAAGCACCGAAGATGTTGAGCATCTCTAAACTGTATTGTTCGTCGAGATAAAAATCATTCGGAAGACTTGCGCCATCACTATAGATAGCGGACCTCGAAACGTAGTTGACAGAAAATCCTGCGGCTAATACCGCGGATACATCAGTATTTTGAGTCGCACGAAACGTAGCGATATTAAAGCGACTGACTTTTTCTAGCGTTAAGTTAAAACTCTCCGCATAATATAAAGCTTCTGCTTCAGTTTCAACCTTGATGGTAAAGGCTTCGTGTTTTTCGTTATAAGCAGAGTTGTTGTCATACGAAAAAGCTGTTAAAAACAGCGAGACACTAAGTATGAAAAGACTTAAAAGTAAAATTTTTCGCACGTTTTAGCCCTCCTTAAACGTGTTAGTTTACAAACTGAAAAACTAGCTTGTTTAAGATATTACATATTATACCGCAATCTGATAAAAAAGTCATACCATTCGTTTCTACTTTGACAAAGTGTGTGGGTCGTGGTTTAATGAATATAAATAAGAAAGGACTGATATTTTGGACGCATTAAAAACCTATTTATTAGAAATATTTACAACGGAGTTCTATCTCGATGAAGCTTTGGCGGAGTTTTTGCTTGTATTGATTAGCATCTTTATTTGGGTTGTTTTAGCAATAGTGCTTAATCTCTTCGCGAACCGTACGATTCACGCATACTTTGTTAAGCGTAAAGGCGACGCAAGAGGAAAAACGCTGGGAAGACTATTGAGTGGAACGGTTAAAGTACTTATTATATTTATAACGGCTTTAGCAATTATATCCGAACTTGGTTTTGAGATTACTCCAATCTTAGCCGGGGCTGGAATTTTAGGACTCGCGATTGGGTTTGGCTCACAGCATCTTGTTAGCGATCTCGTTGCTGGATTTTTTATTATCGTCGATAACTCATTCAACTTAAATGAAACTGTTGAGATTGATGGCTATCGTGGTAAAGTAACATCGATGAACTTACGCGTAACGCATATCTCGAACTTTTTAGGCTCAGAGTTAATCATCAACAATGGTAGTATTAAAAAAATCATCAACTGGTCTAGAAATAATACGACAGCTGTTGTTGACTTTGGTGTTGCGTATGAGACAGACTTATCAAAACTAACCAATATTATGCCGAAATTTTTAGAAGCCTTAAAAGAGCGCTATGAAGAAATTGTTGAGTTACCAACTTTTCTAGGAGTGACTGATTTGGCAGATTCTAGTATTAATTTAAGAATTATCGCAAAAACAACGACAGGAAACCACTTTGGAATTGAAAGAAAAATCCGTCAAGACTTAGTTAGCTATCTCAATGAAAACAAGGTAGAAATTCCATTCCCACAAATTGTTGTTTCAAACAAGCAATCAAACTAACTCTTTATAAAACTGCAGTAGGATTTGCTGCAGTTTTTTCTTTTATGAGAAATGCAATTGTATTTTTCAAGTGATAAGCTATAATTGAATTAAAGCATTTTATAGGATGTGGTTTTATGGAAAAAAACGACAATAAGTATCAAGCGTATTTAGAAATTATGCGTAGTGAACTTTTGACAGCTACTGGCTGTACTGAACCAATTTCTATTGCACTCGCAGCAGCGAGGGCTAGAGATGTTTTAGGCGCAACACCAACACGCGTTGAGATTTATGTAAGTGAAGCTATTTTAAAAAACGCAAAAAGTGTTATTGTACCAAACACGAACAATAAAAAAGGGATTAAAGTCGCAGCTGCAGCTGGTATTATCTTTGGGGATCCAGTGAAAGAACTCGATGTCTTGACCGATGTTCATGCAGAATCCTTTCAAATGATAGAGAAATATTTAGACACAACGAAAATTACTGTACAACCCATCGAATCAGAATATATTTTTGATGTTGAACTTACAGCACTCCATAACGATGACTATGCACGTGTTCGAATTATTAATACCCATACGAACTTTGTTTTAATCGAGAAAAATAATGAAGTTATTTTCCGTAAAGATTATATCGGTGAAGTTCGCGGAGATGCGCCAGACAAGAAATTACTAACGGTAAAAGAGATTGTCGATTTTGCAAACATCCTTGATATAAAGACAGTACAATCGATGTTGGATAAACAAATAGAAAACAACTCAAAAATTGCGGATGAAGGATTGCTTAATGATTATGGAGCGAATATTGGATCTGTTTTAATGAAAGTCTATGGAGACGATATTAAAAACACCGCCAAAGCAAAAGCAGCGGCGGCTTCAGATGCTAGGATGAGCGGTAGTAGACTTCCAGTTACGATTGTTTCAGGAAGTGGCAACCAAGGTTTAACAGCATCTATTCCAGTAATCGAGTATGCCAAGTATCTTAAAGTCTCTGATGACAAACTCTACCGAGCACTCGTGATTTCGAATCTTGTGAGCATTCACCAAAAAACAGGTGTAGGAACCCTTTCGGCTTACTGCGGTGCAGTATTTGCAGGGACTGGAGCAGGCGCTGGAATCGCTTATTTACACGATGGAGATTTTGAAGCAATCGCCCACACGATTGTAAATGCATTGGCGATTGTTTCAGGCATGATTTGTGATGGGGCCAAACCCTCTTGTGCAGCAAAGATAGCCGCAAGTGTTGATGCAGGTATTTTAGGCTATATGATGTATAGGCAAAATCAAGAGTTTCTCGGTGGTGACGGCATCATTGCAAAAGGTGTTGAAAACACCATCGCTAACGTCAACCGATTGGCGCGAGATGGTATGAAGATTACTGATAAAGAAATTGTTAAGATAATGTCTCAGGAGTAAAAAACCTCGCTAAATCGTTAGCGAGGTTTTTTTGGGTGATCCGGACGAATAAAGTTTAGTATTGCTAGGAGTATAACCGCACCTAATATCGCGATAGCAAATCCCGGAAATGTCCAATTTCGATAAGACCCAATACCGAGTTCTCCAGCGATAAATCCGCCGATTGCACTTCCTAAAATACCTACAGCGATATTCGTAACACAGCCCATTTCAGCGTCGTTTTTGGTAATAATACTGGCAATCCAACCTACAAACGCTCCAAATATTAACCAACTAACTAGTCCCATCTATTGTCCTCCTATAATGTCTAAGCCTATTGTAACGCATTTATTTATGGAATTAAATAGGTGAAGATACGATTTAACTAGGATTTCTTGATTCAAAATCGGTTCGATATGATACACTATTGATGTATACAACCGTAGAAAGAAGGGTTCTTATGGATTTTAATTTACTTGCAACCATGCCACAATCTTTAGCAACAATTGGAATCATTATAACGCTTTTAATGGTGTTTTTGTTACACCGCTATTTTATTGAGATGAATAAAGATAACATAAAAAATCAAAGCATTGTGATTTTGTATATTATGTTGTTTATCATGATCGCGTTAGCAATCGTAGGGATTTTGGTCGTTTGGGGTTATGATGTTAGTGATTTTTTAGTTAACATTTTTGAGGATGCTGAAGGGTTGCTTGAAGACAGTGTATCACGTATTGTAGGATCACTAATCACTGTTTTTGTCGCGTTGATTATTTATAAAATTGGCCGGATATCGATGTATAAACTTGGAAGAAGTACAGGAGCCAATCAACGCCGTAAAAAAACCATTGCAAAGATTACCTTAAGCATTTTAAAATACATTATTGTTATCGTATCGTTCTTAGCGGTGCTTTCTGTTTGGGGTGTGAATGTAGCACCTGCTTTAGCCGGACTAGGGATTTTAGGGTTGGTAATCGGGCTTGGGGCTCAAAAGTTTATCAATGATTTAATCAGTGGTTTCTTTATTGTTTTTGAACACCATTTTGATGTCGGGGACTGGATTGAAATTAATGGTTTCATGGGAGAAGTTGTTGACATTGGGCTCAAAACAACTAAGGTTAAAAACATTCGTGGTGAAGTCAGAATTTTCAACAACGGAGGGATTGATCCTGTTTCTAACTTTTCGCGAACGGAATCACTTGCAGTTGTTGACTTTGGGATTGCTTACAAGGAAGATATTGCGAAAACCATTGCTGTTTTACAAGAAGCAATGCCACAGCTGCAATCAGAAAATGAAAATATGCTGGAAGCGCCGAGAATACTCGGAGTTACAGATTTAGCGAACAGTAGCGTAAACATGCGCGCTGTCGTTAAAGTTAAAAGCATGACACAGTGGGGTGTTGAACGCGTATTGCGTCAACGGATTAAAGAAGTATTAGTACAAAACAATATTGAAATTCCATTCCCACAATTGGTTGTACACAACCCATCAAAATAATCATCAAGTTTATGGAGGAAAACAGTATTTACTGTCATATAAAATATGAGCTTATTAGATATGGAGTCACTAACATTTAGTTATCGTGATGAACAACTTTACAATCAGGCAAACATGCGGTTTTTCGAAGGAGAACATGCCGTTTTAGTCGGTCCTAATGGATCTGGAAAGTCGACGCTGTTAAAACTTTTGAATCGTGAGCTAACACCAGATAGTGGAACCATTAAATGGTTGCCAACCGTAACCATTGGCTATTTAGACCAATACGCATCACTACCCAAAGAGATGTTAGTTGAAAGCTATTTATACACCGTTTTTGCCGAGCTGTTTGCGATGGAAAAACAAATGGAGCAGTTATATGAAAAGAGTGCTCAAGCTACAGGTGATTTGCAAGAGAAGCTTTTACAACGCGCCGCACTGTTAGGAGAAAGATTAGTCGATAGTCCTTTCTATGCAATTAAATCTAAAGTAGGAGATATCATCCATGGTTTGGGGTTATCAATGGATGTTTTAAAAATGCCAATTGGAAATCTCTCAGGAGGCATGCGTGCCAAAATCATTTTAGGGAAGTTATTATTAGAAGAATCAGACGTCTTACTGCTTGATGAGCCGACAAATTTTTTGGATGTTAAACATATAGAGTGGCTTAGTAAATTTTTACAAAATTATCAAAAATCATTTATTGTTGTTTCGCATCATGAAGGTTTCTTACAATCGATCGCACAAACAGTTTTTGCCATAGAGAACAAAGAAATAACACGTTATAAAGGCAATTTTGATTATTATATTAGTGAACGGGAGTTAAGACAAACTCAGCATAAAAAAGCATATATTTCACAACAGAAGTTCATTGAAAGAACTGAGGCCTTCATTCAAAAGAATATTACACGAGCCTCAACGACAAAACGTGCCCAAAGCCGTCGTAAAATGCTGAAAAAAATCGATAAGCTTTCAGCACCAAGAAAAGATCGAACCTATCGTTTCGGTTTTCCCTTTTCTAAGACAACAGGTCGTGATGTACTAGTGTGTGAAGCGTTAGAAATCGGATATACCGAGTCGTTAGTTGAACCTTTGACATTTACTATAATGAAAGAGGACAAAGTGGTTATAACAGGAAAGAACGGCATCGGAAAAACCACATTAATGAAGACACTATTAAATCAACTCGAACCAATCGATGGAAGCTTCGAGTGGATTGATACTGCTCAAATCGCTTATTTTGAACAAGAGTCTGATATGCCTCAGACCGCGACACCATTTAGTATCATTCACAATAGATACCCACATTTTACCAAACGCGAAGTGATGGCGTTACTTGGAAGTCATGGGATTGATTATGATATGGCATCGCGACCTTATAACTCTTTATCCGGTGGCGAGCAAACCAAAGTAAGATTGGCTTTACTTCGTCATCAAAAAGGGAATGTATTAGTCATTGATGAACCGACGAATCATTTAGATCAAGCGGCTAAGGATGCATTGAAGGATGCCTTGATTGCTTATCAAGGAACACTTATCTTGGTATCGCATGAAAAAGCATTTTATGAAGCTATTTGTGATTATGAGATCAGTTTATATACAGAATAGGAGGCACTATGAAAAATTCATTAGGACAACTATTTTTAGAAGCTACAAAATATCAAAACATGGATAAGTCAAATCAAGAAAAGGGTAAACCCCAACCGGTTTTAGAAAGACCTTGTGAAGGAAGAAAAATAGAACTGCCTTCCATTGATTTAACTGAAATGGACGGTTCTTTGAACCAACTGATTATCCAAAGAAGAAGTTTAAGAAACTATGCCGACAAAGCGATGACTTTCAAACAGCTCGCTTACCTTTTATTTGTAACACAAGGGATTAAACAAAAAAATGAAAAAGTCACGCTGCGAACAGTTCCATCGGCTGGAGCTAGGCATGCGTTTGATACATATTTGTTAGTAAACCATGTTGAGGGCCTTGAATCAGGACTATATCGATACTTGGCTTTAGAAGACGCGGTTGTTAAAATTAGTAGCGATCCAACGTTGAAAGACACTCTAACGAACGCTTGTTTGGGACAAAAAATGATTGCTTCTAGTGCTGTAACATTTTTTTGGGTTGCGGATATCGAGCGGATGACATATCGTTACGGTGAACGTGGCTATCGATACTTGCATTTAGATGCAGGACATGTTTGTCAAAACCTTTATTTATCAGCCGAGGCTATCGGTGCCGGAACATGTGCTGTAGGCGCTTTTGATGATGATCGCATCAATAGTATTTTAGGACTAAACTTAGATGAACAGTTTACGATTTATATTGCACCAGTAGGATTCAAAAAAAGCAACCTAGAAGGTGAATAGAGCAGTTAGCTGTAAAGGCTTGCAAATAGCAATTGTTTTTAGTATGATATAGGGTATGAAAAGCAACAAGGAGGGCGCATTATGAACGACAGTGTAAGCAAAAATACCGATAGAATCGATCAAGAAGAAGAAAGTCGACGCAAGGAACGCCAAGTCGTTTATGGTGATTTTTATCGTCGCAGAGAAACCCGCCACGAGTGGGAAAAGAAAATGCATCCAGTTCCTTCTATGATAATTAACATCATCATGCTAATTTCAACGTTCATTTTAAGCTTTTGGTTACCTGTCTTCGGACTCGCCTCATGGTTAATCTATCGTGATGTTCGCCAAGGTCATGGCCAATATGCGCTTGCGGGCTTTATCATAGGTACCGTACTTTGGACCTTAAATGTTTTCTTTAACTTTTTATCATCGTTTTTAATTTACAGTTAAAAAAACAGGGGTGCTCACTTGAGCATCCCTGTTTTTTATGCAAACACAGTAACCTTTTTATACAATATCACGGTAATGAGATCAATAACCCATAATATTGCCCAACCAATAAAAATCCACACAATCCCAGCAATTAAAATGGCCAAATCATTGCGGTCAATTCCTTTTGCGATGCGATAAATCCCATAGGCTATTCCATCAATAAAAGGTAACGCTAAAATTAATTTTAAAATCCATGGTAACTCATCAAATGCGTTTACAATACTTTTCATCATATCGCATCCTTAATTTTATGGTATCATAAATACTGTGTATTGTGCAGATTTTTTTATCATGTCAAACTAAAGATTGAAGGTGATGTATGCGGGTTTTTATCGGAGTAGACTTTTGCAAAAAAGCTAAATTATCAATTTATGAAAGAACAGACCTGTTTAAAGAAAATCAACACGGTCATAGGGTACCGTGTGAAAACTATCATCTTACACTCAAGTATATTGGAGAAGTTAACGGTGAGACACTTGATCGATTTATAAACTATTTCAAGACTTTTAAACTTCCTCAACATGCTTTTGAAGTTACCTTTGATGGTATTGATATCTTTGAGTCATCTAAAAGCAAGCCTGTTTTTTTAAAGCCACAAACTGCACCTAAAGCGCTTAATGAACTCTATCAACGAATAGAAAACGAAACCGTAGCATTTGGGTTTAAGCCACTTGTTCAAACTTTTCGTCCACATATCACATTGGCGCGTAAAGTGAAACAGTGTTTTCAGTTTCCTATAGCAGTAGAACCACTAATCATACCTATAGACAATGTAACCTTGTTTGAGAGCAAACGGGTAAATGGTTTATTAAGATACATCCCCGTCGTTAAAAAACGTTTAGAGGAGTGCGTATAATGAAGATTGATTATTCAAAAGAAGTAGAAGAAGCTTTAAGCCAGAACCATCCTATTGTAGCGCTAGAATCTACCATCATTACCCATGGCATGCCTTATCCAGAAAATCTTGAAATGGCAAAAAAGGTCGAATCGATTATCCGGGAGAAAAACGTTGTGCCTGCAACCATTGCCGTGATTGATGGTCGGATAAAAGTTGGACTAAATAATGAAACCTTAGCATATTTAGCTCAAAAAAAAGATGTAATAAAACTATCAAGACGTGATTTTGGGTATGCTTTAAGTCAAAAGAAAACTGCTGGAACAACGGTATCTGCGACAATTATTGTTGCTAATCTTGTAGGTATAAAAGTTTTTGCGACTGGTGGTATTGGTGGTGTTCACCGTGGCGCTTCAGAAACGATGGATATATCACGAGATTTAGAAGAACTCGCCTTACATCCGATTGCGGTGGTTTGTGCAGGTCCTAAAGCGATATTGGATTTACCTAAAACACTAGAGTACTTAGAGACAAAAGGAGTTGAAGTAATTGGTTATCAAACCGATGATTTACCTGCGTTTTACTCTGATAAAAGCCCCTACAAAGTGAATTACCGTCTTGATAAACCTGATGAAATTGCAGCTCTACTTGAATCGAAATGGTCGCATCAAATCAACAGTGGTGTGTTAATAACCAACCCAATCCCTGAAGCATATAGTCTTAATTACGACAGGATTGAAAAGGTTATTTTAAAAGCACTTGAAAACATGAAAACAAACAGCGTTCAGGGACAAGAAACAACACCGTATCTACTCAATAAAATCAAAGAGTTAACCGATGATAAAAGCCTAGCGTCAAATCTAGCATTAGTTTACAATAATGCAGCGCTAGCTGCCTCAATCGCAGCTTCACTTTACAATTAATGCTCAATATTTGACATTTTTATCATATTTGATATTATATTTAAGTCGATTTTATTTATCTGGAGGCTATCATGACAAAAGAACAAAACTTACAAAATGAAATGGAAACAAGACTATACCAAAGAAATACGAATAAGTTTGGATTTGACTTAAACCCAGTTGTATCTATTGTTACAGGAACTATCGTACTTTTATTAACAATCTTTGCATTTGTGTCAACCGCAAGTTGGTATCCCTGGGATCCCGCCCTTGTTGTTTTTTCAAATTTACAAGATGCTATTGTCCGGAACTTGGATTGGGTATTTATCCTAACGTCAAACTTTTTTATCATGCTTAGTTTATACTTAGCATTTTCTCGCATTGGAAGGGTTAGAATTGGTGGCTTAAAAGCAAAGCCTGAGTTCTCTACTTTTGCATGGTATTCGATGTTAATCTCTGCTGGTATGGGTATTGGACTCATGTTTTGGGCCGTTGGAGAACCACTGTCACACTTTGTCAACACACCACCTATTTATCAAGGAGATAACCCTGCGTTCAGTGCGATGGCAACGACGTTTTTGCATTGGGGGTTACATCCTTGGGCGATCTATTCAGTCATTGCGCTAGCTTTGGCCTATTTTGCTTACAATAAAAAGTTACCTTTATCGATTCGTTCGATATTTTATCCAATCTTTAAAGAAAAGGTATTTGGTATTGTAGGAGACATTATTGATATTTTAGCAGTACTAGCTACATTGTTTGGACTTGCAACTTCACTTGGGTTAGGGGTTCAGCAAATAAATAGTGGTTTAAACTATTTGATTGGGGTTCAAATATCAACTGGATTTCAAGTTTTCTTAATCGCCGCAATCACTTTGGTTGCGACAATCTCAATTATGTCTGGGATTGATAAAGGGGTTAAGTTTTTATCAAAAATGAATATGCGCATCGCTCTTATTTTTATGGTCTTAATCTTTTTACTTGGACCAAGTTTATACATTATTCGCTTATTCTCTAACTCAGTAGGACTCTACTTTTCAGAACTGATTCCATCATCATTCTTTTTATCGATGGGTGATGCTGATGGTGCTGGACCTTGGCAAGGCGCTTGGACAGTGTTTTATCTTGCTTGGTGGATTTCATGGTCACCATTTGTTGGAATGTTCATTGCGCGCGTTTCTAAGGGAAGAACAATTCGTGAGTTTGTCATTGCGGTATTAGTGGTTCCATCGCTTTTATCTTTTGTATGGCTATCTGTCTTTGGTGGTACAGCCTTCTTTGTGAATGACGCTACAGCAGGTGGTCTTGCAAACACTGTTGTTGGCCAAGGCTTGGTCGATATTGCCTTGTTTCAAATGATTCAAGACTTAACCGGAACGTTTAACATTCAAATCATTCGTGGTATAACGGCAACATTGTTATCATTGATTGCAACAATCCTTGTTATTTCATTCTTTGTCACCTCAAGTGACTCAGGAAGTATTGTTGTCAACACAATAACCTCAAGCGGTAAAACAAAAACCCCACGCATACAACGCGTGTTTTGGGCCGCAGTAGAAGGACTTATCGCAGCAATATTGCTTGTCATTGGAGGTTCTGAAGCCCTCAGTGCATTACAAGCTGCCGTGATTATTACCGGTTTACCATTTGCGATTGTCTTAGGGTTTATTAGCATTTCATTAATTTCAAGTTTACAGTCAACCTATCGTCGACAAAAACGTATTCGAGATACGAAACAAATCGTTACCGTTATTGAAGAAAATACGGACATTGATGTAAATACTACTGTCTAAATGAAAAAGCCTACAGCTCAGTTGTAGGCTTTTGTTTTGCTTGATGCTTTAAATAGGTTAACAAGGCAA
>SKGE01000058.1 GCA_007117625.1 Candidatus Izemoplasma sp.
CAACATCATTTTTATCAGCATACCAACGAGAATCCCAATCTCGAATAATTCCAACTCGTAATCCGACTGGACTTACTTTTTGACCCATTAGATTCCCTCCTTTACTCTTTCTCAGCAACGATAACTGTGGCGTTACTGGTTCTTTTAAGAATTCTTGATGCACTACCTTTAGCGCGTGGTCTAATACGTTTTAACGTAGGACCTTCACCAACGGTGATTTCTTTAATATAAAGGTTTTCTATGTCCATATCATAGTTGTGCTCTGCATTTGCAATCGCAGAACGTACTAGTTTTTCAATGTGTGGAGATGCTGCCTTTGGTGTCATTTTTAAAATTGCTAATGCTTCTCCAACATCTTTGCCTCTTATAAGATCCATCACTAATTTAACTTTGCGAGAAGAGATGCGAATCATTTTTGCTTTAGCTATAGCTTCCATAATATCCTCCTCTATTTCTTCTTAGCTTTCTTGTCTTTTTCGTGTCCACGGTAAGTTCTAGTAGGAGCGAACTCTCCTAATTTATGGCCAACCATATCTTCCGTAACATATACTGGTACGTGTTCTCTTCCGTTGTACACTGCGATTGTATGTCCCACAAATGCAGGGAATATTGTTGAACGTCTTGACCATGTTTGAATGACTTTTTTCTTATTCTCTTGATTCATAAGTTCTACTTTTTTCATCAAGTGATCGTCGCAAAAAGGACCTTTTTTAATTGAACGTGCCATCTATGAGTTCCTCCTTTCCTATTTCTTCTTACGTCTAACAATCAAACGATCGCTAGCTTTTTTAGATTTTCTTGTTTTAAGACCAAGTGCTGGTTGACCCCATGGTGTAACTGGACTTTTGCGCCCGATTGGTTGTCTACCTTCACCACCACCATGTGGATGGTCTACTGGGTTCATTACTGAACCACGTACGGTTGGACGAATTCCACGGTAACGATTACGTCCCGCTTTTCCAATGTTTACTAACTCATGGTCTTCATTACCAACCTCACCGATTGTAGCTCTACAAGTAGCTAAGATGCGGCGATTCTCTCCTGAAGCAAGTTTGACAAGAACGTACTTGTCCTCGCGTCCAAGAATTTGTGCTCTAGCACCCGCAGAGCGCACAAGCTGTCCGCCGCGATTCGGTGCAAGCTCGATATTGTGGATAACACTACCGACAGGAATTCTGTTGAGCGGTAAAGCATTCCCAACTTTAATATCAACTTTTTCTCCTGAGTAAACAGACATGCCAACAGTCAATCCTTTTGGTGCAAGTATATAGCGCTTTTCACCATCGGCATAATGAATCAACGCGATATTTGCACTACGGTTCGGATCGTACTCAATAGTTGCTACGCGTCCTTCGATATTATCTTTATTACGTTTGAAGTCAATAATACGATATTTTCTTTTCACACCGCCACCTTGATGACGAACTGTGATTTTACCTTGATTATTGCGTCCCGATTTCTTATTCAGCTTCACTAACAACGATTTTTCTGGAGTATCAGTTGTAATCTCAGAATAATCTAGTGCTGTCATATGACGACGCCCATTCGTAATCGGTTTGTATTTTTTCAAAGCCATTTCCGGTAACCTCCTTTATTCGTGATTATGATGAGAAGATTTCGATTTTATCTTCCGCTTTCAATGTGACAACCGCTTTTGTTAACTCGTTTTTGTAACCTTCGTATCTACCGACACGTTTTTTCTTAGGGGTTGTGTTGATCACATTGACTTTAATAACTGTTACATCAAACAATTCTTCGATTGCTTTTTTAATTTGTACTTTGTTTGCGCGTTTGTCCACTGCAAAAGTGTATTTGTTTTCTTTTTCAACAAGTTGCATACTCTTTTCCGTTATGAGTGGACGCTTAATAATTTCAGATGCTAACATTATCCAAGCACCTCCTCATATTTTTTAACCGCGTCTTGAGTCATAAGTAGTACAGGATGATTTAGCATCTCATAAACACTAACTTGATCAACTGTTCTAACCGTAACTCCAGTAATATTTCTTGCGGCTAATTGAACCGTTTCATTTACTTCGTTTATTACAATCATCACTTTTCCTGAAAGTGAGAGATTGTTTAATACCTTGACAAATTCTTTCGTTTTAGGTGTTTCCATTGATAAAGCGTCTAATACATAAAGGTTTTTGTCAATAACTTTCGATGAAAGCACCGATCTTAATGCAAGTCTGCGGACTTTACGGTTTACCTTTAAGCTATAATCGCGTGGTGTTGGTCCAAATACAACGCCACCACCAACCCATTGAGGCGAACGAATTGATCCTTGGCGAGCACGTCCGGTTCCTTTTTGTCTCCATGGTTTCCGTCCCCCGCCACGAACTTCGCTTCTTCCTTTTGTCTTGTGTGTTCCTTGGCGCATAGCAGCGCGTTGTGCTTTAACAACTTCATATAACACTTGCTGGTTTGGTTCAATACCGAATACGTTGTCATTTAATTCAATATCCCCAAGGTTTTCACCAGCTTGATTTAACAATGCTATTTTTGGCATTTCAAATCCTCCTTTCAGTCTTATTCTGCTGACTCGTTAGAGTCGCTTTTTTGTTCGCTGAACTGTGCAGGATCTAAAGGTTTTACCTCAGCACCTTTAACAGCGTTTTTAACGATTACAAGACCGCGTTTAGGTCCTGGAACGTTTCCTTTAATAAGTAATAAATTTCTTTCGTGATCAACTTTTACGATTTCAAGGTTTTGGATGGTCACTGTTTCAGCTCCCATATGCCCTGGTAATTTCTTACCTTTAAGAACGTGGTTTGGATCAATAGGTCCCATCGAACCTGGGCCTCTATGATAGCGAGAACCATGCGTCATTGGTCCGCGTCCTTGGTTGTGGCGCTTAATAACACCTTGGAATCCTTTTCCTTTTGAAGTTCCGGTAACATCGATAATTTCACCGTCTTCAAATATATTCACTCGAATCTCCTGACCTACTTCGAAACTACTCATTTCTGTCCCAGTAATTTCTTTAACGTAGCGCTTAGGATTTGAATTCGATTTTGCGAAATGCCCTAGTTCAGGCTTGTTCGCTAACGCAATGCGTTTGTTTTTGAAGCCTAATTGCAAAGCTTCGTAGCCGTCTTTATCGACAGTTTTCTTTTGTAGAACAACATTAGGTTCACAACTTACAATCGTTACTGGAACGAGATTTCCGTTCTCATTAAAAATTTGAGTCATTCCTACTTTTGTTCCTAAGATACCTTTGGCCATGAGTACACCTCCTAAATTATTTTAATATAATATCTACACCAGATGGTAAATCTAAGTGCATCAACGCATCAATTGTTTGTGGTGTTGGATTCACAATATCAATTAAACGTTTATGCGTGCGTCTTTCAAACTGTTCACGAGAAGTTTTGTTAACATGTACACTTCTTAAAATAGTGAACACCTCTTTTTCTGTTGGCAATGGAATCGGACCTGATATATTCGAACCAGTCTTTTTAGCTGTATCAACAATTTTACGTGCTGACTGATCTAGAAGTCTATGGTCATACGATTTCAAACGAATTCTGATTTTTTGATTTGCCATTACTTTTCCTCCTTTCGCCTACAATGCTTTATAGACTTGCTCCATGAAAATTTACTCTAACACAAGACAACGCATTCCCGTGTGTCGACAACCTCCCACTTCACAGCCAACTCAAACGTGAGTCTATGACATAATATCAAATAAAAAGACCCTTTGCAAGTCTTTTTATTATTTTTTTTGTTGTTTAAATTCACATGTGGGTTTGATCCAGATATAGGCTCTATTATAATCTAATATACCTTCTTTTTTCATCTTTCCTAATGTCCTAGATAAGGATGGTCTTCTAACATTTAAGCGTTTAGCTAAAGATTCTTTTGATTCAATTTTGACTTTATCACTTTTAGCAGTCAACAAAGCATTTTCTAGCCATAAGACGATTTTTTTCTCCAGCGATGATTGATGCAAAATTTTATTAATAGTATTCATTTCAGATGCTTTTCTACATAAATTACTTAAATACTCACTTCTAAACTCAGATGATGTCGCTAAAAAATCATCCAGTTGTTCTTTATTTATATATATTATTTCGGTTTCTTCAATCGCAGTTAAGTTTCCAGGGTAAACCGAGTCTTTCGCATGGATTAAAAAGTCTCCAAAAACATCATACTGTTTTAACTCTCCTAAAATAATCTCATCGCCGTCATGCGTGTAGTGAATCAATTGAACTTTACCTTCTGCAATGATTCCTATTTTATCACACTGATCTCCTTCAAAAGCAATCGTGTAGTTTTTAGGGTAAAAGCAAGGGAGATGCATCTTTGACTTTAAAAAATCATTATTTAATATTTTTTTCATTTTTTTCACCTTCGTAACATTTGTTACTGTTTAGAATGTATTAATACTATATCATAATAATGGAAACTATGAAAGGTTGTGATTCAATGAAAAAACTATCATTATTAACACTTATATTTATAACTATCTTATTAATAGGATGTACGGAAGAAAGAGAAAGCTCTTATTCAGTCATACTACCTAATGGCACACCTGCCTTCTCGCAAATTCTTATTGAGCATGCTTCGATGGAAGGGGAAAACGCATATTCTATTGAGCGGGTTGCGGGACCTCAAGTATTATCTGCAGCGTTTTTAGGCGATGATTATGATTTCATTTTTGCACCTGTAAACTTAGGAGCGAACTTAATTGCAAAGGGGGCCGATTACAAACTTGCTGCTGTTGTAACTTGGGGTAATTTACAATTACTGAGTACCTCACCAATCAACACTTTAGACGATATAAAGGATAAAGAAATAGTCGCATTTGGTAATGGAAGCATTCCACAAATGTTACTAGATATGGTACTTGATCACTACGATGATACGCTTGATTTTAATGTTAGTTACACTGCTAGCAGTGTGCAAGAAAGCTTTATGAGCATCGTACAAAATCCTGATATCGTTGTTTTAGTAGCACAGCCAATCACAACAATGGCTCTTGGTAGACTTGAAGAGGTTTATATATTTGATATAGAAAAGTATTGGAAAGAAGAGATGGCGTTGACCACATTTCCTCAAGCGGGTGTTTTTGTGAGTAATGATTTAAGCTCTAATAGTATCGAAGATTTTTTATCTGATTTAGAAAGTAGTATCCATGTCATCAATGATGATCCTGAAGTGGCTGGCCAAAAAGCAGAGCGTTTGGATTATCCGTTTGACAGTGACTTAATCACAAACAGCATCCCATTTAGCGGGATAAACTTCACCACAGCAGAAAATGCATTAGAATCTTTAGAAACTTTTTTCGAGTTGCTTTATAACTTTAATCCGGACCTTATTGGGAACAAGCTCCCGGATGAATCATTTTACTACCTTAGACCATGAGATTTAATGTCTATGGTTTGCTGAGCATTCTACTGTTGTTTGTGGTGTGGGGCTTATATGCTGCTTACATAGATAATACATTTATTCTACCTAAACCAGTAATGGTATTAGAGCGTGTTTTAGAACTCTTGCAAGAACCTAACACTTACTTAATCATTATGCGATCTTTTACGAGGTTATTAATAGCGATTGCAAGTGCTTCAATTATTGCAATAATCTTAGGTCTTTTAGCGGGTGCATATAAGCAATTTAGCGAGTTTTTACAACCTCTAGTCACCTCCTTAAGAACACTTCCTGTTGCATCAATAATTGTTATCTTATTGATTTTAGTGAGCCGGGGAACTGCTATTTATGTAATAACTTTCTTAATGATTTTTCCAGTTTTATATGAAAGCTCTAAACAAGGTGTCTTAAATATCGATCCTTCTATCAAGCACGCATTAGCTTTAGACCCTCATAGAAGATTGCAGATTTTAATGTTCATATCGCTCCCTCTAGCTTTTCCATATATTAAGACTGGATTTTTACAAAGCATTGGTTTAGGATTTAAAGTGCTTGTTATGGCTGAGTTTATTGCTCAAACACCTACTAGCATAGGAAAAGCGCTCTATGATGGTAGTATAATAGCAGTGCAATACGATTCTGTCTTTGCATGGACTTTGATTATCATATTAATCGTTACAGTCATTGAAAAAGGTGTTCATAAAATAAGTCTCAATCGCTAGTTTATAACGATTGAGACTTTTATTAATTTGTTATGATGGTGCCTGTTTTTTGTTTGAAGGCGTCGACTGCTTTATCAAGTGAAGATATGATAGCTGTTTTTTGTGACACGCCTAAAAACTTAAGACAAGCATTAACTTTTGGATACATGCTTCCTTGTGCAAATTCATCGCTGTTAAGATATGGTTGCAAATCATTCACCGTAACTTTTTCAAGCGCTTTTTGATTCGGCTTATTAAAGTTAACATACACATGTTCTACGGCAGTTAATATAACTAAGTAATCCGCGTTAATTAACTCTCCTATTTTTGCGCTTGCATAATCTTTATCAATAACGGCAGGAACTCCTGTGATGACGCCTTCTTTTTCAATAACTGGAATTCCTCCGCCTCCAGAACAAATGACTACATGATTATCTTTTAATAATGATTGAATCATATCTTTCTCAATGACATCAATTGGTAGTGGAGATGGGACGACTCTTCGATACCCTCTTCCGCTGTCTTCTCTCATGACGTAATGCTTCTCTTTAACTAAACTTTCCATTTGCTCTTTGCTGTAAAAAGCTCCAATTGGTTTTGATGGGTTTTGAAACAATGGGTCGTTTTCATCCACCAAAACTTGTGTCACCAATGCTCCTATCATTTTTCGCACACCTTGATGACGGAGCTCATTCAAAACCGCGTTCTGTAAGTGAAACCCAATATACCCCTGGCTCATTGCTCCGCACTCAGGAAATGGCATATCGGGTGTTGATGATGATTCGGTAAACGCGAGGTTAATCATTCCAACTTGAGGTCCATTTCCATGGACAATTACAACTTCGTGTCCATCTTTGATAAGTTCTACAATTGGAACTGCAACATTTTTTAGAAGTTCTTTTTGTTCGGCAGCATTATTTCCTAATGCATTCCCCCCTAAGGAAACTACATATCTACTCATAATCGTCACTCAAAGTCGCTAACATGACTGCCTTGATTGTGTGCATACGGTTTTCCGCCTCTTGGAAAACTCGACTTTGATTTGACTCGATTACCTCATCTGTTACTTCCATTTCACCATTTTTCACGCGTGGGTACTCATCTTGAAACTCATTGGCAATTTGTAAGCCGACCTCGGTATCAATCCCATGAAATGCCGGCAAACAATGCATAAATATCGCATTTTTATTCGCATTTTGCATCATTGCAGCATCAACTTGATAGTCACTTAGTTGCTTAATTCTAAACTGCCACACACTTTTAGGTTCGCCCATCGATACCCATACATCAGTATAAACTACATCAGCATCTTTGGTTCCTTCTAACTTATCTTCTGTAAGGTTAATCGTTGCGCCTGTGTCTTTTGCAATTTCTTGACAATGGTCAATTAATTCTTGCTCTGGCCATAACTCTTTTGGTGCTACTGCGGTAAAGTGAAGACCAAGCTTGGCACTACCAATCATTAAACTGTTCCCCATGTTGTTACGTGCATCGCCAACATAGGTAAACTTAATGCCTTTTAGCTTTCCAAACTCTTCTTTTACGGTTAAAAAATCAGCGAGGATTTGAGTAGGGTGATACATGTCTGTTAATCCGTTCCAGACAGGCACGCCAGCATGTTCTGCAAGCTGCTCGACATCTGTATGTAAGTACCCACGGAACTCAATACCATCATACATGCGGCCTAATACTCTAGCCGTATCTTTGATTGACTCTTTTTTTCCCATTTGAGACCCCGCTGGTCCAAGGTACGTTACACCCATACCTAAATCTAAAGCACCCACTTCAAACGCGCAACGGGTACGTGTTGAATCTTTTTGGAACAGTAACACAACATTTTTACCTTCCAAATGTTTGTGCATGATGCCTTCTTGTTTTTCCTTTTTAAGTTTTGCAGATAAATCGATCAGATAATTAATTTCTTCAGGTGTAAAATCTAATAATGTTACAAAATTCTTACCTTTTAAGTTCATAAAACATCCTCCTATTTTAAATCCTCACGGATTAATGGCATACTCATACATCTAGGTCCACCTCTACCTCTAGAAAGTTCACTGGATGGTATTTCAATCACTGTGATTCCTGCATCTTTCATCATGGTATTGGTAACATGATTTCTTGAGTATACTATTACTTTACCTGGTTCAATCGCAAGTGTGTTGGCTCCATCGTTCCATTGCTCTCTTTCACTGTGAATTACATCATTCCCGCCACAATGGATAAGTTTTATTTCTCTGTTCAAATGCTTTTTAAGTATTTTTTCAACGGTGGTAACAACTTTTTCAACATGAATATGATCACCATCTTGAGTCACTTCAAAAATGGTGAGCTCTTTTAAAATCCCTGGGTGAATAGCGAACACACCATAGTCTAGTTGTGTAAACACAGTATCTAGGTGCATGAAGGCTCGTGTTTTAGGGATATTAAACGCCAAAATGGTTTCGAAAGGTTCATTGGACTTGAAAATTCTTTTTGCTAACTGCTCGATTGCTCTTGGATCAGTTCTCTTTGACATTCCAATGGCAAGCGTTTTTTCATTTAGAACAAGAATGTCCCCGCCTTCAATACTATACTCATTTTCTCTTGAGTAGTATTGATGTACTCTTTCGACTTTAAACTTAGGGTGATGATTCAATACATAGTCACAAAAAATGGTTTCTCTTCTTCTTGTATCAGTATACATCTTATTAATCGAAACCCCTTGGCCTATTGAGGAAAATGGATCCCTCTGAAACAAGATGTTTGGCATTGGATCGGTAAAGAATGGATACTCATTTTCTAATAAATCCATAATCGATACGGATTTAGCAATTTTAACCTCATGAGTTCTTATACCCGCTATCATTTTCGTAATCATAGTTTTGATGTCCAGATTTTTTAAGAATTCCTTCAAAGCCTGTCTAACTTTGGTTGATTTCACATGGGCCTCAACAATAAACTGATCAATAAATTGGTCTAAAAGGTCTTCGTTGTTATTTAAAGTTTCTTCGACTAAATCCGTAATGTATACCACCTCTACACCTTCTTTTCTAAGTGCATCGGCAAAAGCATCGTGCTCATTTTGTGCAATCTTTAAGTATGGTATATCATCAAATAATAGCTTTTCTAGTAAATTTGGTGTTAAATTTTCTAGCTCATATCCTGGTCTATGTAATAAAACCGTTTTTAACTTACCTATTTCAGAATACACTTTATATTCCATCATTACACTTCCTTACTAATATATATTCTAGGTATCCTTGCACCTACTTGCGTTACAATCTCATAGTTAATTGTGTTTAATCGGTCAGCAACATTGTCAGTTGTAATGATGCTGCCTCCGAGGATAGTTACCTCATCGCCCAAACGAACATTGTCATCAATTTTAACGATTGTTTGGTCCATGCAAATTCTTCCGACAATTGGATATGTTTTGCTATTAATCTCTACACATCCACCTTGGTTCTTTCGGATTAATCCGTCCGCATATCCTATTGGCAAAACCGCGACTCTCTCTACCTGATCGGCGCAATAAGTTATATCATAACTAACACATTCACCAGGATTTAATGTTTTTATGTGCAGTACTTGTGTTTTAACTTCCATTGCTGGTTTTAAGAAATCTAGACCTTTATCTAAAGTTAAACCATACAAAAGTATCCCTACTCGTGCATGGGTGGTAAAATCAATACCATTTTCAAATTTGATTGTCGATGAGGAATTAGAAACATGTATCATCTTGGGTTTATAGGACAAGTTTTTGAGCATATTCTCAAATCTAACAAGTTGCTTTTTATGAAAATCTTTGTTCGAATCCGACGTGGCAAAATGTGTGAACAATCCTTCAATAGTAAGGTTGTTGTTTTTTAAAGCCTGCAATAAGAAATGATCTAATATTTTTTCATCTTTAATGCCCAACCGATTCATGCCCGAATCAAATTTAACATGAAATCGTAGCTTCTCCTTCGAATGTAAAACCTTACTAGCAAATGCTTCATCATATACTGTAAATACAATGTTGTATTTTGATACTACTGGTAATTCATCTACCGTAATCATACCCATAACAAGTATCTCTAAACACTTGAATTGTTCTCTTAACTCTAGAGCTTCTTCTAAAAGGCTAACTGCAACGAAGTTAACCCCATGTTTGTGTAAATGCTTAACAATCTCAACACTTCCATGTCCATAGGCATTAGCTTTTACGACTGGAATAATTGATTTGTTTAGTATTCTGTTTTTAACTTCCAAATAATTACTATAAACTTTATCTAAGTCTATAATCGCCTTTGTCGGTCGGTAAATGCTATTCATAAGCTTTCTCCACATACTTAGACGTCATAGTGCTAAGCAAACTCCCATATGAGAGTTTGAACTGTATTACATCACCAATTTTATAGTCATTTTGGGTTTGAGTCAAATCAACAATGATATGGTCACTACTGCTACCGACTAGCCTTATTCTAGTATCCATTGGAGTAATCTCGTGATAGTCAACATCTTGTTTGCCAATTGCAATAATTCCACGTTTCATTAACCCTAAATCCTCAAAACTTGGTTTTTGCCCAAAAGCATTCATACCAATATCTCCTTCTGGTATTGATGGCTTTTGCTTAATTTCGATTAAATCAGCTTCTAACGTGACAACATCTTGAAACATCTTTTCAATCGGGTCTCCGTAAGCCGTCTCACGACCAAGAATTAAAGATTCTCCAAGGCGCAGGTTGTTGACCATCTCAACATCTTGGTTTTTCATTAATAAGTGGATGTGTGAAGAGTTCCCACCGGATACAATATCAAATTTAATCCCTACCATTTGTTCTGACATTTTGATGATATCAATTAACTTCTGTAAAGTCTTAACACTTGGTATGATTCCTCCATAACATGTTAAGTTTGTACCGATGCCTTTTATGTTAATGTTTTTTAATGACTTAACGACTCTTAAGGCTTCTAAAATCCTTTCTTTATAGTATAAGCCTTCTCTTAAGTCTCCAATATCCACCATTATTATAACATTGTGAACTTTTGATATTTTTGATGCCGCTTTATCTAAAGCTTCTAATGTTACCAACTCAGAGTTCAAAGATATATCAGTATACTTTACTACCCGATCGACTTCATGAATAGACGGTATTCTTAAGAGAACTTTAGGAATATTACTTTTGACAGTCATCAAGTTCTCCATACGAGAATCTGCAATATAATCAACCTTGATTTTGTTTAATAATTCGATTAAAGGGGGATCTGCACAAAAAACTTTCGTCACTGCCATCATGGACAACCCTTTTTGATGACAAAGGTTTTGCATATAACGAACATTATGTTCAAATTTTTTCTTATCGATACGTAATCTAGGATACACAGAATACCCCCTTTTCATAAATAAAATATTATTTCCGTAATGATTGTGCAAGTATCGTTTTGGCTTGATTTTTATGTTCTAATGATAAAACTCCAATGCTAGACATTATATAATCATAGTCTTTACATATTTCAACATTGATGTTTGGCATTAATTTATTGGGATTATTCTTAATATAGTCACTTATTATTTTCTTAGTATTTTTTAGATGAATGAGCGGCCCACCAGTTAGGACTATAAGTTTTACTTGGGTTAAATCTTTTCCCTCTGGAATATATTTCTGGCCACTAGATGTATATACTTTTCTAAGGTCTCCAACATGTCTATCCAACGCTCTATTCACACATACTCTTGTTAGTTCATACACCAATTTCTCTTCGTTTGGATGACTTGGCATATATGAATAATTATCAATCAAGTCTTTCAATACATTTTCTTCAAACTGAAGCCGTTTTAAGAGCTGTGTGCGATCAATACTATTTAAGACATTATGGAAATTAACAAAGACACCTAAATCGCCTTCTACAGTGCGTTTTTCAAGTGCTTCACCTTCAGAATACTTTTTATACTCATCACTTGGTTGAGCAATAGAGTGAATATCCGTTGTGGCTCCTCCAACATCAATTGTAATGACATTGCCATACATCTCATGTAGCAGCATTGTTGCTTCCATTACTGATCCTGGAGTCGGCATAATAGATTTATTTACTTTCTCCCTAATTTTATGCATACCCTTAGCATGGATAATGTGCTCTTCAAATGTTTGATATATTAACTTTCTCAAAGGTAAAATATTGAGAAAATCGACCCTCGGGTAAACATTTTCTATAATTTTCAAATATGATTTTTGAGAATGGGTTTCAAAAAGCTTTTTTACTCTTCGGTGATTTTCAATATTACCACAGTAAATAATAGGTATGTTTAACTCGAGCGCAGCTATTTTTTCGATATTTGTATAGGCTACTTTCTTCTCACCATAATCTGTGCCTCCTGATACGAGGACAATATTAGGATTAACATGCTTTATTTCATCAATATCATCGTCTTCTAAATAACCTGCACTAACATAATGAATATTAGCGCCGGCGTTTAAGGCTGCCTCTTTAGCTGCTTTAACTGTCATTTCATAGACTAGACCAGAAACGACTATTTTAAGACCACCAGCAGCACTTGATGAAGCGAACATTTCTTTATATGTTAGTGTCTTCAAATCTAGACTCGATTTAAGATTATCAATTGCTTGATTGAGACCTTCTAATACGTCTGTATCAACCGTTGTATTAGATACACCTCTCCCTAAAAATTCAGGAGTTTCATTTATGGTAAAAGCATTAACTAATGTCGTTGTGCTTCCGATTTCAGCTACGAGGACATCAATCCTCATGAGCTTTCATCGCCTTATGCTGTTTCACAAGGAAACTAGCTATCTGAATACCTTTTGTGCCGCGTCCAAACCCTTGATCCATTTTATACTTTCGTGCTATTTCTGGTGTAACTTGTGTTCCACCAGCAAGCAAAATCAGCTTATCTCTAACGCCTTTTTCGATAGCATAATTGTGTAGTTTTTCCATGTTTTTATAATGTACATCATCATGAGATATAATGGTTGACATCATTATGCACTGTGCATCCATTTCAATAGCGGCATCTATAAACTTTTCAATAGGGACACTAGTTCCTAAGTACGTATACTTGATACCAAACTTTTCTACACCACCATGTTTTATATCGAGCACTTCTCTTATACCAACACTGTGCTCATCGCTTCCTCCGGTTCCGGCTATTACCTTAATTGGGTTCTTTTTAACATAACTTATAACTTCTTCTTCACTTAGAGTTTCAACTTCTTCTGGTAGCTTTAAGGTAGAAATATCGATATCAAAATCAACTTTCCCTTTAATTTGAACACGAGTTCCTTCACTTGGATGTAGTACTTCTTTATGAATAACTTCTATATCTCTAAGATTCATATTTTTGCCGACTAATATAGCAGCTTCTTGTGCTATTTTTTGTTCTATTGGAAAAAACAAATCAACTGTTACAGTACCGTCAGCAAGCCATTCGACTTCAGGCTTTAGCCACTTAGAGTTTCTATACTTATCTGTTTCTTCGAGTCTTAAATATACATTATCTGTCTCATCTAACTCATCAATAAACTGAATCTTTTCTGGTTTCTCAAAAGTCGATCCATCGATTAAATCAGAAGGGTTTTGATTGCCACCTAGACTATATTGTTCAATATTGTTGTATCCATAATGAGCGGTTACTGGAGCCATATAGTCTTCATCTCTTGCGATAACGCTATTTTTACCGACGCCGCCATCTATCTCACGAGATATTCCATCACCATTTCTTTCTGGGTACTCACCGCTATCGACAAACATACCAGCTTCAACAGCTTTAAAATACCCCCCCATTTCAATAATTTCTTCCATCATCAAAACTGCACGTTCTTGTATTTCTCGTTTCTTATTGTAAAGGTATCCATCGTTTTTTAATTCTAGCATGCTTAAAATATCATCCATACCTACAAGAGCTTGTTTAGCGGTATCTAGTGCTTCGATATTATAGATATGCCAAGGAACATTACGGCCTTCATCTGGCGTAATTGTTGATTGAATATCCGCAGAAGTAAGCCTTGATACAAGTAAATTGAGAACATGAGTTACGGTAGCTTCTCTAGTTGATGAATCCATATATTTAGTATTCATTTGCGCTCGCATTTTGTACTTATCAAAAAACTCTCTAAGCGCTACTGCGTACGGTAGGTTTAGTTTTAAATCTGGAGTTGGTGATGCAGCAGGTGGAACCGTTGATAATGCAATATTTTCAGGCTTAATACCAATCTTTTCACTAAAAACAGAGTTTATAGCGTGTTGTACTAATAATTCTGGCATAACTTTCCACGCATCTCTTGCAGTCGCATTAGCGTTGTGCGCACCATCAATTTGAGCCATATTTGCATATGCTAAAACCTTCTTACTTTCAGCTGCATCTACAAAACTTCTTATCATATTAATATTTCTATAAAGTACATTGTATTGAGGATCTTGATGGGCACCATTTACCCCTTCTTCAGTAAATAGTACAGCTATTTCGGGACCCGCAACACCAGACACATACGAATGATAATTTATAGGTCTCCCTACCTCTTCTTCGATTAAATCCAATGCTCTTCTCTGAGCTCTTAATTGTTTTCTTGTTACTGGTATACCACCAACACCTTGCGGGGTCCCTTCTAATAGACCGTCAAAATGCGATTGTCCCGCAGTTCGTATTACCATAACATGATCAGCTCCATGATAGGCAGCCATTCTCATTCTACGAATATCGTCTTCAAATCTTCCTGAAGCAATTTCTGTGGTTACAACACAATCAGGCTGTGGGTCAATCCCACCCAAAGAACTAGAACTTGGTAGTGGAACAAAGTTTTTTAGTGATGGGCTTGCTTGTTTATAGGTAAATCCACGAAGTTCGACATCACCTTGTTTTCTCCAAACCCAACCGCGCTTTTTAGTTTGATATTTATCTAAATCTTTTAATATGTTATGAATATCTAATTTTATATTTGGCTTTAATTTATCCATTTTTATTAAACACCTCTAACAAGTAATCTATAAAATCACCTTCAGATATTTTAATTCCAGAATCTCTAATTGATAAGTTTTTATCTGCCGCTACCTTATAAACACAATGTCCTGCACCTTTTCTAAGAAGATTATGTTCATTTAAAATATCAACGATCGCTTTAGCCTCGACACTAGAGAATCCCATTCTTAAAAGAACACTTCTTTCTACAGACTTTGAGGTGTATTTGTACCCTAAATCTAACAATGGATCAACTAATTTTTCTGAAAGCTCATAAAAATATGATTTGAGCTCACTGTCCGACATCTTTTTTATATGTTCTCTTCTTTTTTCAAAATCATCATTTCTTTCCTTCATGACTTCCTCCTGATTAACGAATATCATTTAGTAAAACTTCTAAATCGCTATCGTTTATTTTTAATTCTTTCATTAAAAACTCTTTATCCTTGTCACTCAATAAAATGCCACTATGCTTTTTTAGGTATGATTTTTGTAGCCTTTCGAGTGGAACTTCTTGAACAACTAAGTCTTTTGCAGATTTTGGAAATATTATATTCTTACCTGGAATCTCATTGTTTGGATCACCGAATAAAAGTTCTATTCCATTCTTTTTAGCAAATGATAACTGGGGTTGGTGGTGTTTTCCAGCACCAGTATACTCTGTCTCTTGAACAACTATGATTTCATCTTCTTTTAGGGTTTGAGCAATCTTAAACGCAACAGCCAAGCTAGTGTTTCCAGCTGGTCCGCGCTCCATACCTTCAAGAACCGCTAATGCTTCAGTGATAAAAAAGACACTGCCTTGGTTTGTTATAAAATACTTATCCATATATCGAAGTGGTCTTGCAGCACTTCTAGGGACATCACTTCGATCCGGATTAATTGCAAATGGCATTCCAAAGCCTGTATGACCGGT
Organism: Candidatus Izemoplasma sp.; assembly: GCA_007117625.1. Taxonomy (GTDB): domain Bacteria; phylum Bacillota_I; class Bacilli_A; order Izemoplasmatales; family Izemoplasmataceae; genus SLQR01. The sequence continues at coordinate 15,920 of SKGE01000058.1, forward strand.
TGTGAATGATTTCTTGTTAAAATCATTATCACTTGCCATATGTAGTCCTGTCAAGTTTACACTTGCGCCGTAAACTTTGGTATCTGTTGCTCCAGATTTTTTGAGTCCCCTTGCTGTACCAGTTAAGTTTCCTCCACCAGCATTTGTGCAAATTACAACTTCAGGAAATTTCCCATACATTTCCATGCTTTGCTCTGCAATCTCTTTACCTAAAGTCTCAATCCCCATTATTCCGTAAGGTGAGTACAACGAAGCATTAAAGTACCCTGTTTTGGATAAAATACTCAAAAATGTTGTAAATAGCTCTGGCCCTACACTTAGCTGAACAACCTCTGCTCCATAGGCTTCGCATGCTCTTGCTTTTTCTAGAATTTCTGGCTGTGCTACATTGTTAGAATCAAAGCACTCTTGTACAATGATACACTTCAAGCCTTCACGAGCAGCAAGTGCAGCAATAGCAGCTCCATAATTACCGCTAGTCGCAGCAACGACACCTTTGTATCCTAGTTTTTTTGCGACTTGAATACTTATAGCTGCACGTCTTGCTTTAAATGATCCGCTAAGGTTAGAAGCTTCATCTTTTAATAAAATTTTCGCACCGTATCCTTTTTTCGAAAACTTTCTCGCATAATTTGTTAAATTATGTAATTCAAACAGTGGAGTGCTTCCAACCATAGCTTTTTTCTGGATACTTGTTATATCATCGATAGTATACCCAGAATGATTCATCATAGCTTCGTAATCAAACCCAATGCCCTCGTTTTCAAAGATTGAATAATCTATACCGACTGATTTTTTCATTATTTCATTAACACTAACAGCTTGATAGTTATTCTTCATCTCTATCACTCCACATCTCTGATAAGATAAGTTCTCTTAAAAGCTGTATCTCTTCGACGTATTCGCCATAACTATGTTTGTATTTTGGCTCTACCTCTTTCAAAATACCTTTAACTCTCCTACCAGTAGCAGTAATAATTTCTGCCTCTTCAAAAAGCTCTGCTTCGTGAGTCAATCTTCCCTTGACCCACATCTTTAATGGTTTCTTTGCAGTGTCTTCTGGGATATTTTCATTTCTTTGCTCAGGGGAAAGAACATACGATCTAATCCTAACAAAGGAGTTTTTATCAACCAACATTACAATCCAACCTCTCTTTTATCCATATCATTTAGTGCTTGAAAGCGGCTATAAACCACACGATAATATGATATCATAAAAACGTTTACATTGCACCTCGAAATTAATTGATAAGCATAAAAAAAGAGTGTGAAATACACTCTTTTGTACTACTTATCTAATAAGTCTCTTACATCTCCCAAGATAGCTCTTGGAACAGGTAAATCTATCATTGTTTTCAATCCTGGTTTTGCATTGAGAACATGCGGAATCATATTAACGCACATAGCTATCGTTCCAATGCCACCGTCAACCTCGGGATTAATTGACATACTTACATTTGGGTAGCCTTTCAGATTAATATAATCCCCTGTGGAAGTTCCCTCCATCTCAGGCTCAATTTGTTGTGGGTGTTGCATATCTATGAATATATTGTCTCCAACATAACCTTGGGCAGTCATATCTATTCCCGCTAAATTGCCTGCCTTTGCTTCACCATACTTACTTTTACGATCGATACTTGTAATTATTGGCTTCATTTGTTGTTCAAAGTTATCTAACTTGACGCCGAGTGCATCTGCAATCATTGAAACACTCTCTTTAAACCCTACATGACCAGCTAAATCGTTATTCGCCATTCGTTCATCGAACTCAGTTTTAGTGATTCCGACTCCTTGCTCTTCCATAACGGTAGGGCCAAAAGGACTTAAACTGTTTACCCTTTTGGCTTGAATATGCTCAACATCTGCCATAACCCCAGTTAAAGCAATAACCAATAAGTCCATAATAAATCCCGGATTAATTCCTGTTCCTAATATAGTTACATTATTTCGCTTCGCAATTTCATCCATTTTTTCAGTAAGTTTAGGTTGATTAGCAGAAGGATATGCCATTTCCTCAGCAGTACTAATAACATTGATACCTTTTTCAGCAATCTTAACGATTTTATCATATGCCTTTTTTGTAAATGAATCAGTTGCTAAAAGTGCAATGTCAACATTTTGATTAAGCAAAGAATCAATATCGTTCGAGATTTCAATGTTTTCGTGATCGTAGGTACCATCTAAAAAGTCTAAAAACCCTTTACCTACTAATGATTCGTTCACATCACACACTCCAACAATTTTAATACCTTTTTTTGATAATAACATTTCTGCAATGCCTTTACCCATTGCGCCATAACCCCAAATTAATACTTTAATATTCTCCATCTCAGCCTCCGAAAATAATAGTTTACAACAAGCATATGATAACACAAAGAATTATAAGATGTATATAGTCAGTTTTTATAAGTATCCGTTGTCTAACTTAGATAACTTCTCAACTAACTCCGTATTTCCATCTAACCAGTTCAACTTACCCAGCTCATCGCCTGAAACCCATTTTATTCTATTATGAACATTAAGTTCGAAATTAGACTCAATATCCACACTATAAACAAAGACATTATAGTCTTCATCTCCATAATGAGATTGGAAATTATCCATCATTTTCAAATCATTGATTCGTGTTTCTCCAAGCTCTTCATTTAATTCGCGTTCCAATGCAATTGATAGTGGCTCTCCTTCGTTAACTTTCCCTCCAGGAAACTCCCACTTACCAGGAAACTTATCATCTGATTTTCTTTGACAGCACAATATCTTATCATGTTTTTTTATTATAGCTACGACAACTTCCATTTGCTTTGCACTCTTTCTTTGTCTAATGTTAATCTTGTCATTGTTATAAACCCACGATGAACTCTACCTAAATCGGTATCATCATATCTTTCTGCCAAATAGTCAGGTCTTTTTTGATTATATTTAAAAGTATCATCTTCTATAGTCCCTTCTATATCTACTTTGAAGTTAGTGACTTTAGAAAATCTACGACCTTTATAATCTACCTTATCATTAGGGAAGTTAACATTAATAACATAATCTTCACTCAATAAGTTTCTATCAAGTACGTAGTTAATCATCTCAGTTAGTTGTTCCTCTATATGTTTGTTTCCATTAGGATATCCTGAAAATGCGATTGACGGATATCCGTGATAACATGCGTGTAATGCTGCTCCAACAGTTCCTGAATACATAATATCTGCTCCAACATTATATCCATAATTTACACCTGATACAACGAAATCAGGATTAAGTTTCAAACCAAACAATCCAAAAGTAACACAGTCTGCTGGTGTTCCTTCAACGGTGTATACTCTTTCTCTTTGTCTTTTAAACTTAAACTCACCTAGTGTTATAGCCATACTTTTTGCTGACTGTTCCTCACTAGGGGCAACAACCCATACTTCACCGAATTTTTCAAGGTGTCTTTGAGCAATAGACAACCTTAGTGATCTAATGCCATCGTCATTTACTAGTAGTATTTTCATAATCCATTCTCCCAAGTATATATTTTATAATGTATTCTCCTAAATGAGCTACATTTTTTTCATTATAAGTAACGTGTTTATGTATCTTTTCTTTTCCTTTGTACTCTGGCATTGCGATGAAAGCATAAACATATATACGGTAACTTTCATCGATATAATTTTTAATTAGCTCTTTATAGATAATCAGCTCTAACTCTTTTTTTTGCCATACATTAGAAATATTTGGAAACTTTTCAGATACCCTAAACTCAACTAATAGCACTCGCTTTTTATACTGAATAACAAAATCTACTCTTCTATTTTTTGACATAGAAATTTTATACTCACAATGTAATGATATTTCATTTAATGTAGTTTGCGTTAAATTCTTTTTGAGAAAATTAACTAAACTTTCAATCACAACAAAACTATCTAACCAAGAAACTATTTCAGCTATCGATACAGATCTTCTAAATAAATTTTTAGAGTTGAATATTTTTCTAAGTTTTTCTGTATACGTTTTGTTATAAATCTCTTCTCCTCGATTGTTAGGTTTACCTAATCTAATCTTCCATTGTACATTTAATACCTTAACATAGAAATCAAGAAATTTTTCAATTTTTTCGAAACTTATCATAGAATTTTTAGAAAACATATTAATCACCTTCTCAATAATATATTATGAGTGAGGATATGAGTTTTCTTGTGGGTGATTAAAAAAATGTATAAAAAAAACCATCTACAATGGCTTGATTTATGGAGTGGTGGCTCAGGGCGGAATTGAACCACCGACACACGGATTTTCAGTCCGTTGCTCTACCAACTGAGCTACTGAGCCAAAAAAAATGGCGGTCCTGACGGGACTCGAACCCGCGATCTCCAG
>SKGE01000008.1 GCA_007117625.1 Candidatus Izemoplasma sp.
CAAGTTTCTAAAACTGTAAATGATGTTCGAAACGATTCACCAAATTGCATCAAACCTATTCAAAAAAAATAGCCGTTAAACCTCTACTGGTTTAACGGCTACTCTTTTTTATTTTCCTATTTTCTTTAAAAGTTTTCTTAAGGTTACTTCTTCATCTTTAGACAATCGATCTAAACGTTCCCGAACACGAGCACTATGTTTTGCATAAATATCGCTAAAAATCTCATGACCTTTTTCTGTCAATGAAATGAGAAAACTTCTTCCATCAGATTCTTGCTGGCATTTATCAATATAGTTTTTGTTCACCAGACGTTGGATAACATAACTTAAACTCGAAGGCGCAATCAAAATCTTCTCTAAGATGACTTTTACCGGAAGCGCGCCCTTATGGTACAAAACCTCCAAAACACCAAATTCAGTCGTATTTAACCCGTGACGTTTGATATCTTCACGAATAAACGTTTCAATCCCGTGTTTTGCTCTGAAAAGTATTGTAATCGTTTTTAAGTCCTGCTCCATCAAAACGTCTCCTTTTTAAAGGTTTTAGAACTTCTCACCGTATCAATTGGTCTTACAACAGACTCAATATAAGCGCGATGGTCTTTTAACTTAGGAGGTAAAGCTAACGTCTCTCCTAAGGTTTCATAGGTTTCTTCATCTGTCATAAAGCCTGGCCCCTCTGTAGCAAACTCAAACAAAATCGATCGGTACAATCTCGCGTATAGCGATTTAAAATAAAACCGCTCAACAAATCCTGAGTTTGGCACCCCAATATCATTTAGACGAGCTGTCCATTGATCAAGCGCTTTTTTATCGTCGACTCGAAAAGCTACGTGATGAACACTACCATAGCCTTGTAAAGCATGACTCATATCTGTATTTTCCTCAACAATAACACTCGCACCATTTCCCCCTTCACCCATTTCATAGAGTGTAAAAGCGCCATCGGTTAAAACTTTTCGCATCATCATTTGTTCGGTTAAAACCTTATCCATAGACGCAAGTCTGTCGACTCTTAAAAAGATTGGTCCTAATCCTGTAATTGCATACTCATTTGGAACTGGTCCCTTCTCCCAAGGAACACCTGCCTCTACCCCAGGGATGCCTTCATCTGAAAACAACGCATAGGATTGTGCATCAAAATCTTCAAAATAAAGAACCTTACGGCCTAAAAAAGTCTTAATCGGTTCATACTTCACCTTGTAATGATCAAAGCGTTTGGCCCAGTAGGTTAACGCTTCATCAGAAGTAACACGAAAGCCTGTTCGAGAAATTTCATTGGTGCCCTTTTTCGCTTTTCCAATGCCTTGAAAATCAAAAAAAGTCATATCTGTTCCAGGATTTCCTAAATCATCCGCAAAAAACAAATGGTATGTCTGAATATCATCTTGATTCACTGTTTTCTTCACCAAACGCATCCCCAAAACATAAGTAAAAAACTCATATATCTTCTCTGCACTACTCGTAATTGCAGTAACATGATGCACGCCTTTCAATTGATTCATAGTATCAACTCCTTCTCTAACATTATAGTTCGAATTCGAATTATATGCAAATTAAACGCAAAAAAAGCTCCCGAAGGAGCTTTTATACTAAGATTCTTGTTTGTGTTCTTCAACGATTTTAGCAACCATACTCTCAGGAACCTCATCATAACGCGCAAACTCACGTGTAAATGAACCGCTTCCTTGAGTCATTCCTTTTAAGTCGATGGTATATTTAACGATTTCAGCTTCAGGAATATCTGCAGTAATTTTCTGTCTTCCACCAGCCATAGGGTCCATACTCAAGACACGACCACGACGCTTGTTGACATCTCCCATAACATCTCCCACATACTCATCCTTAACAAATATCTCGACTTTCATTACTGGCTCTAAAATAGTTGGTTTAGCATGCTTACATGCATTCTTAAACGCTAAAGAAGCCGCAAGTTTGAAAGAAATTTCATTTGAATCAACAGCATGATAAGCCCCATCAAAGAGCGTCGCTTTCACACCAATCACAGGGAATCCTGCAACCGGACCTTTTTGCAATGTTTCAATAAGTCCTTTTTCAACTGCAGGGAAATAGTTTTTCGGTACAGATCCACCATGAACTTCTTCAGCGAACTCAAACTCATTCTCATTTGGATTGAGTGGTTCAAAGCGGATGTTAACCACTCCGAACTGTCCAGATCCTCCTGATTGTTTTTTATGTCTACCTTCAGCCTCGGTTTTAACTTTAATGGTTTCGCGATAAACAATTTTTTGATCTAAGGTATCTACTTCAACCTTAAACATATTCTTCATTTTTTCAAGAATATATCCAATATGAGTCATTCCTTGTCCACCGAGTAGGAGTTGAGCAGTTTCGCTATTACGCTTAACTTCAAATGAAGGGTCTTCTACATTTAAACGCCTAAGCACAGAAGAAAGTTTATCTTCATCTTGTTTTTGCTTCGGATGAATCGCAACATAAATCGTCGGCTTAAAGACTTCGGCCCCTTTAAACAATACAGGATGCTTAGGGTCAGAAATCGTGCATCCAGTAAACAAACTATCAAGTTTACTAACAGCACCCATATCGCCTGCTGTAATCTCATCAACTTCAATTTGTTCTTTCCCACGAAGCATGAACAACGAACCTACTTTAATCGTCTTTTTACTATTTGCAACTAAAACCTCTTGTCCACTTTTCAACGAACCAGAGAAAACTTTAATCATACTAACGTTTCCAATAAACGGGTCAACTGTGGTTTTAAAAACATATGCTGAGAATGGCTCATCATTTGAAGTCTTACGAACAACTTTATCATTCGTCTCAGGATTCGTACCTTCCATAGCTTTTAAATCGTTCGGTGCTGGCATAAACTTTCCAATCATTTCTAAAATCGCCATAATACCGATATTTTTAAGTGCCGAACCAAGAACAATTGGTTTTAAATCTCCTTCTAAAACACCTTGTCTCAATCCTTCATACATCTCTTCTTGCGTCAAAGCTTCACCACTAAAGTGCTTTTCTAGCAACTCTTCACTCGTTTCAGCAACCGACTCCACAATTTTTTCGCGGTGTTCAGAAACCTCAGCCTCAAGCTCACTAGAAACATCACTCTCAACAACCTTTTCACCGTCGAAAAGACGTGTCTTCATATCAACTAAATCGACATATCCTTTAAAATCATCTGCTTGACCAATCGGCCACAAAAAAGGCACCGCTTGATAACCAATCATTTCTCGAATCTTCGTTAAAAGTTCTTCAAACTTAATATTTTCTTTGTCCATCTTGTTGATGAATATAACTGTCGGTATGTTTTCTTCATTAAGTTCAGCTAAAATGCGCTCTGTTCCGATGTCAATACCCTTCGTCCCATCAATGACTAAAACAGCACCCTTAACAACCTCTAAAGCTTGATTAATCTCGTTGACAAACTCTTCGCTTCCCGGCAAATCCAAAAAGTTGAATTTATACCCATCATGTTCAGCCGGAATCAAACTCATAGAGAGTGAAGACATGCGTGTTTGTTCCTCAACTAAATAATCAGAAGTAGTATTTTTTTCCTCAACACTACCTTTTTTCTCCTTGGCTCCAGTTAAGAATAAAACAGACTCCATAAAAGACGTTTTACCCGTTCCTAGATGACCTAATACTGCAATCGTGCGAATGTTATCTACTTCATATTTTTTCACGGTACACACCCTTTCGTAGATTCCTATAATAAAATTCGTTAACTACATTATAGCAAAACTTAATAAAGAATGACAACGCTTTCTAAAAACTCAGTAAAATTATAAGGTGACCCTAAATAAACCGTACACTATCTCTCTTTATATTCTTTAGATCTGAGCAATGTAAAAATAGTTGGTGTGTCTGGGTCAACCGCACCAAACTTAATAAAGATTACCATCTCTTCAATAAAACCAATGAAGAACACAAAAAGTATAAAAGCAATAAAATAAGTCGTATCAAAAAAGTAAGAAAATACAACTAATGCATAAATCATCACAGCATTAAAACGCAATACGGTAGTGTGCATCAAAATTGGCTTTCCACATGTTATATATGACACGATAAAGGAAAGCCCCAGTAAGCAAAAAAACACAATCAGTAAAGTCATATTAGGCATCAAGTAACTCTGGTATAAAAGATAAATAAACCATGCTGTAGAAAGATAAAAAACAAGATCTGCAATTGAATCTAACATCTTTCCTAACTCAGAGACCATATTAAATCGTCGAGCGATAAAACCATCAAAAGCATCTGTAGAGCCAATAATCGCATAACTAATCGTGAACGCTAACAAGTTTCCTTGTAAAGCAAAAAATACCAATACTGGCAAAAACACAATTCTTGAAAGCGACAGTAAGTTCGGTAACAAAAGCAAGTCTTTTTTCATAAAACACTCCTATAATTTGCCATAAAATAAACTAAAAACCTTGTATTTCCATACTATTTGTAATTAAATATATCCTAAAAGTCGGAAAAGAACAATAATGAAATATAAACTAACCACGGATAAAGCTGTACTCCATAAAACAAGCTGTGACGCAAGTTCATCATCACCATTCAACCCTTTCGTCACTGCAACGCTAGATACTGCAATAGGTGATGCAAACAAGGCAATTAAAGCCACCCAAGCACCTGTAAAGTCAAACCGGATAGACATCAACATCGCTAAGCCAAACACCAATACTGGGACAAACACCAAGCGTCCAATAACACCAACCACAATCGGAGATGCTAATACGCGAACCCGGCTCATCTCAAACTGAGCACCGATTGCAATCATCGCCATTGGTGTTGCTGTTACACCAATAAAGTCTAACGTATCTGGAATTAATGTAATCGAATCTCTAATCCACGGCCAGGGTCCACCAGGAATCATCGCCAAAACACCTGCAATAATACCAATCATTAATGGGTTTTTAATCGATGAGTTGAGCACTTCTTTCCATATATTTTTTTGAATCTCATTATGGGTATTGTACACCTTAAACACAACGATGGATAATGTGTTTGTTAGCGGTACTAAAAATGCATTCAATAAAGCTAATATAGCAAGCGCTTCAGTACCCCCTAAACGAAGCGCTAGAGGTATGCCTATCAACATAAAATTGCCACGATAAAAAGCCTGAGTAATCACCGGGCGATACCCTTTAGGCATATCTTTTATATAGGCGACAAAGCCACCAATAAAAGTGACCATAATCACCATGACGATAGAAAAAAGCAAAACAGGCCAGTTCATCATGCTAAAGTCATCTAAGTTTGCCAATGTTACAAAAATTAAAACTGGTAAAGCAACATAAAAGATAAAATTATTCAAACTTTCAATAAATCCAGTATGGATCAACCTTACTCTTTTTATAAAATACCCTAACAATGCCAAAAGCAAAAGCGGCATAATGGCATTAAAAGCAAATACAAAACTCTGCAAAAAACCACCTCTAGTTAACTATTTATCTTTTTTTGCTCGGATGCCTAAAACACGTAAAAAATACCTTTCATCTTCAAGCGTTAAAAAAACAGTCTCTTTCGCACCTCTACCGTAACCTTGAACGAGCGCTTCAAAATCATCTAAAACTATCAGATATAACTTTAACTTTTGTTTCATCATTTTCAGTTCTAAAACCAAATCATCTTGTTTTGTTTTAACTAATTGTAACTCACTAGCAATCGATTTCAAAGCCTTATTATCATTTTCTATTGTATAACTACCGAGTGCATTCTCCCAAGTATTAGGAACACTAGTTACTTGATATTTCGACGCAAATGCAGCGGTTACATTACTATAGTTATCGTTTTGAGTCACATACAAAACATCCTCACCCTCAACGTGATGCGGGATCAACTGTAGACGCTTTACGGCACCAGCTAAAATTGGCAGGCGTGATAATCCTCTAGGTATCGCTTGATACACACCGAGTGCATCCGCAACTGGTTTTACAGTAAACTTTAAAATTTGGATTTTAAAGATAGGATTTTGTTGCCTATCAAACTGTATCGGTACCTTTAATCCTGGTAAAACGTATCCTTGATCAAAAATATTATTCTTGTATGGCAATAAGCTAGGCTTAGTTTTAATCCTTTTAGGCATCTCAATCCCTAGCGCCTTAACATACTCGATTATTAAATATTTAGAAAGTTGATTCGCGACAAAAGCCCCTTTTTCAGAGTTTGTCATCACAGCGACACAAAACTTATGATCAAGACTAAAGTCCAAGGTACTATGGTGATATATCGTATTTCCTCCATGACCTGTAATAGTTCCGACCATCGGGTTATAAAAATTATAATATGCCATTCTCAAACCAAGTCCAATTCCGTGACTGTTTGAGATAAAATGCTCAATTTCCGGAATCTCTAGCATCATATGAATGGTTTTAGTTTCTAAAACATTTTGTGAGGATGGATCCAAAAATACTTGTCCTAGTTTCACCAATGCATTCAAGGTAGCATAAGTGCTACTACCTGCAGATATAATCGTTGAGAGTGGATCCTCAACAACGTTTCCTTTAACATCAAAAGACTCAGACACAGCGTCTCCATAGGTCTTTCTTAAGTCAGCGTTTTCAAGTATCTCTATCTCTAAATCTAAAGGCTCAGTAACCGCTTCTTTTAAAAAAGTCTTATAAGACACTTGAGAAACCTTCTCAATAATAAGCCCTAAAACACCATACCCTAAATTAGAGTAAGAAAACATCGTTTGAGGCTTGCTCGTTAAGTACGTCTCCTTTAGAACTTTTAAAACATCATCTAACCCAAACGCATCACTAGTAATCAAATCATAATCATCACTCGGGAGTCCAGATACATGCATTAAGAGATCTTTAATCGTAATTTTAAAGGCGCCAAACCGGGTCTTAACATCAAAACTCGGTAAATACTCACGTATATCAACGTCTAAAGAAAGAAGCTTTCGTTCATACAGAACCATGATAGCTAAAGCAGTCAAAATCTTAGTATTCGAGCCAATCATCATCATTTTTTCACTACTATTCTCTAACCCTTCATGACTAACAATGCCTTCATACCTCTCAAAAAGCATCTTTTTATCACTTGCAATCGCAACCGATAAACCTTTTACTTTATACTTCTTCATCAGCTTGCGAATTTTACGATCAAATCTACTTTGCAACTTATCTTCTAACATAAAACCCCTCTTTTCTCACCGCTATAGTTATAGTTTACGCGACAACACGAATAGATAAAAGTGAAATCGATTCAAATTACAAAAAAAGCCCTTTCAGGCTTTTTAAGGACGAATTGAAATACTACCAGAAAGACTCCGTTTATGTAAAACTTCAATCGTATGTGACTCCTCGTTGTTAATATCAATGTCACCACTAACACTATTAAGTGAAATTTTTCCCGGATAAAAATTAACCCCACGAACATCACCGCTTACAGTGCTAATATCACACCGCGCACATCGGCCGTCGTTTACTTTAACGTCTCCACTGACAGTTTCAATCAAAAACGTACCTTCGCACACCAGCTGATGAATATCAATATCTCCGTTAACTTGAGAGGACTTAATTTCATTACATTTTACAGATTCAACCGTAACATCTCCATTGACTGTATGCCAATCAATAGTCTCAAAACTACACCCATCCATAGTGACCTCACCATTTATCGTACTCACAGTAGCACGGTTTGCATCAACATCTTCAATCACCGTATTTCCATTAACCCCTTTGTGATAAAACGTACCAACCTCTAAACTACTAGGTAGTTCTACAACAATCGACATCGTTTGCCTGCGGCTCATAAACAGAGTAAACAAGCTCGATATACCAGCTGATTTAGAAGCCATTAGTGTTAATTTACCATCTTCAAAACTAATGTTGTACCGTTCTGCTACTTCAAGGTCATCCGATAAAATACGCAGTGATGGTGATTCTACCACCCTATATGTGATATCTTCATTAACAAGCTCAACATGTACATCTACTATGTCAGTAGTTATCGGATATGTTTTCCAAGACTTAAAGCGTTCTGAAAAATCCTTGTGATCACGCTGTTTTTTCTCTTGATCTGCAAGTTCTTCTGCAATTACGTCTGGCTTCCCTAATTTTAAAACAATATCTTCAACTTTATACCCTTCATCAATACCCGCTCTAATAATTTCTTCATGGTCAGCGATAATCTCTTCTATTGCCGCTTGATCAACGTTCCGTTTTTTTAATGCGTTCCTTAAATCGTCTAAAAATTGTTTCACTATTTACACCTCCTTTATGAATTACTTGATAAACCCCTCCAATAAATGCGTCCCACTCATTTCTCAACAACATAAACTTCTCGAATCCATATTTTGTCATCTGATAATACTTTCTCGGTGCCCCTTCGTTTGAATCTTCTAAATAAGTAATAAAACAACCTTCTTTAGTAAGCCTTCGAAGAATCGGATATACCGTATTTTCACTCACATCAATATGCTTTGATAAGGTATGGATTAAGTGATAGCCATACATATCTTCATCGACCAAAAGCGACAGAATACATAACTCAACAATACCCTTTTTAAACTGTGTATTCATAAGCACCTCCCATAATTCATTTATAACACAGTACTGTTTATTACACAATACTAAATAAAAAAAATAACCATTTAATAAAAACGGTTAATCTATAAGCTTTAGTATTCTTTAAAACTCTTTATTGCTTACCAATTATTTGAATTCGTGGATCTACAAAAGCAAGCGAAACATCCATTATTAAAGTGATTGATAGATGAATGATCGCATAAAAACACGCAATCACCGTCACAACATGGGGCTGAATATCAAAATACCCTGTATCCATCATCGGTTGATACATAGAATCAAGAAATAGCTTCGCTACTCCAGGAACATTATAAACGACTTCCACAAAAAACGAGTTTAGTAATACGACCGCAAAAATAGCTGGTATTTGCGGCAAAATAGGTACCATACTGTTTCGCAATGCATGTCGATAAAGTCGTTGATTTGTTTTTAATCCTTTCGTCTTGGCCAATAAGTAATACTCCGAATCAAAATTCTCAAGCAACTCTGCACGAACTGCTCTTGTAAGGGTCGCAATGGGTTGCCCTGATAGTGCCAAAAGCGGAATTAATAACCCTACCATTTGAGCGAATCCATCTAAATATAGTGGATACCTCCAAGGAACTATGCCCCATCTAAACCCTAATACAACAATCAAAGGAAATATTAAAATAAAACTGGGCAATGAACTATACATCAATGTGACTACACTAATTGTTTTATCGGTAAACGAATGTTTCCGTTTTGCTGATATAATGCCCAAAGCTATGCCAATTGTAACATAAAGAAAAAATACAATAAGATTAATTATTAAAGTGAGCGGTGCTTTCGCTAAAACGACATCCCAGACTGGGAGTCTATAGATGCCCGTTGTACCCCAGTCCCATTGTGTAAAAACATTCGTTAAATAACTTATGTACTGATCCCAAGCTAAATAAATACCATCTATAAAAGGCCCATGAGGAGACCAAATAATGTTCATTGCAGCACTTGTTATAAAAAACACAAGAGAGACAATAAAAAAAAGTGTCGCCAACATCCCTATTAAACGTAAAATCAAATAACGTATCATTTTATGCACCACCTTTAAGTAAGACTCATAATACGGTTATTGAAACATTACTTTAAATTATACCCCCTTTGATAATAGGGTGCAACTCTTAATTGTAAATTGCTATAAAGAATCTCTTTGTTACTACACGAAAGAGCTTCTCAAATAAAAACAAATGCAGCTTCTTAAAGTATGTATTGTCTTATGGACTAGAAAATACTGCTAAAGAATAGAGCATATCCCTTATAAACCATTTTAAAAAACCATGGCAGATGCCATGGTTTCATCTTTATCTAATAGACTTTAAAGCCTTACCCCAAAGACTAACTTGTTCAAACATCGCAACTAGATTCGTTCGATGTAAATTTGCTGGTTTAAATTTCGAACCGTCTTCAAAATCAGTAAACAGCGATAACGCAGTATGTGAGCGAACATCAGCAATTTGAATCTCAGCTAATATCCCTCTTAAATGTTCTGTCGCACGAGCACCACCTAACGAGCCATAACTCACAATACCAGCAACCTTGTTAGCCCACTCATCTCGTAAATAATCTATCGCATTTTTAAGTGAGGCAGGAATGCTATGATTATATTCTGAGGTAATAAAAATAAAGCCGTCTAAACGATCAATTGTTTGTTTAAACGTATCAAGCTTATCAGCAGGACCCGTACCTAATAGCGGTAAGTCATAGTCCTTAAGGTCAACAATTTCTAGATTAAGGCCTGAGTCTTTACCTTCTGCTAATACCCATTCCGCAACTTGTGGCGATACGCGCCCTTCTCTAGTACTTCCAATAATAATACCAATATTCAACATTTTTGACATCTCCTTTGTATTTAATTCGAATTCGTATTAATTTTACATGTATCTTCTATATCTTTCAAGCGATACGCATTTACCAAGTGAAAACCCCATACCTTTGAGATGGGGTTTGTAAGATCTATACTGATTTATTATCATATAACTCTATTTCACGCAGTTCAAGTGAAGCAAACGTAGAAAGCAGTTCTAGAAATCCTTCTCGATTTGCATTCAATAGCTGTTCAGAGTTCTCTGAGTCCTGCATTGTTACTAAAAACCATAACCATGATTGTCATCTGAATGACGCTCCGATTGAGTAGATATAGCATCGAAAATGTCTTGCCATCCACCGAAGAAAATATTAGTATCTGTAGAATCATTAACAGTTACTTCTTGAACAACCTGATTGTTTTTATTATCACAAAAGATTGGATATCGTCTATTTTTTGTGGCTTCCTAATCGACCCTCCTTTTTATACTGGAAGATACGTTCTATGGTATGGTACAAAAATTCATTATCATATGCTGCATTTAAGTCAACCAAAACATCATATTCAATATATCTATACTTAACTTTTATTGGCTGCCTTATATAGATATAAAAACTAATCAAGATCCCTAACACACCAGGAGCAACAAAGGTTAATAAACTAAACCATACAGTACCACTAATCATCATAATAACACCAAAAAATACTACGCATCCAAATAAAAATACTTCAATGTGAAAGCGTTCAAGATTTTCTCTTTCTCTATACTGATAGTCCTCACAATTAAAACTTTTCTCCACAATCCCTTCCCCCTTTTACAATCTTACAAACCTCTACACTGTGATTGGAAAAACAAGAACCCCATACTTCATCCCTTTTGATTAAACCATCAATAGTGCATGCTGCATATATCATCCTATCTTTAGTATATCTCTCATATACTTTCTAGTCATTTCGCCATATCACAACCTTAAGCAAGTGTCTCGTATGATCTTTTGCTCTTCAAATAAGGCTAAATAAAAAAGACTTACACAGTTGGTAAGTCTTAGGTTGATAACTTTGGTGACCCGTACGGGATTCGAACCCGTGAATGCATGCGTGAAAGGCATGTGAGTTAAGCCGCTTCTCCAACGGGCCAGGCAACCGAAATATATTGTAACAAAAATATTAAACTTTTGCATCCTTTTTTTCAAAAAAAAGACAAGTTAAGCGCGCCTATTAAAAAAACGCCCTTTACAGCGCTTATTAAGCTTTATAAAACAAAATGGCGGAGTAGGAGGGATTTGAACCCTCGCGCCGGTTCCCCGACCTATGCCCTTAGCAGGGGCACCTCTTCAGCCTCTTGAGTACTACTCCATTTAGTAAGCCATTATATAATAATATATTTATGGCTCACTGTCAACAACCCAATCATTTTTATATATTATCTTTAACCATCGTCAGTTGTAAGCGCCCACGATTCGTGTCAATACCTTTAACCCAAACCTTGACAATATCACCAACACCAACAACATCTAACGGATGTTTGACATAACTATTTGATAATTGTGAGATATGAACAAGTCCATCTTCTTTGACACCACAGTCAACAAACACACCGAAGTCAACAACATTACGAACGGTTCCTTGAAGCTCCATTCCTACTTTTAAATCCTCTAGCTTCAAGATATCTTGTTTCAACAATGGCGCCTCTACATCATCACGAGGATCTCTAAGCGGTGCTTCTAACGCCAAACATATATCTTCAATCGTTGGGAGTCCAGCTGAAAGCTGGTTTGCTAAATCTTTATGATTAATCATTTTCAGACTTTGTTTAATCGCTTTAGAACCTATCGACTCATGACTGACATCTAACATTTCTAAAATCTTTTCAGTTACCGCATAACTCTCTGGATGAATAGATGTTTTATCAAGCGGATTCGTTCCATTGATAATGCGTAAGAAACCAACTGCTTGCTCATAACTCTTTGCTCCTAAACCAGGAACTTTCAACAGCTCTTTTCGGTTGGAAAAAGCACCGATGTCTTCACGGGTAGAAACAATGTTTGCTGCAACTTTTTTAGACAATCCACTGACATAAGCAAGCAACTGTGCACTTGCTGTGTTTACGTTAACACCCACTTGGTTAACGACAGTTTCAACTACAAAATCCAGTTGACTTGCAAGCTTTGATTGCGTGACATCGTGCTGATATTGCCCAACCCCAATCGATTGAGGATCTATCTTGACGAGTTCACTTAATGGGTCTTGTAACCTTCTTGCAATCGACACTGCACTACGTTCTTCAACTTGTAGATCTGGAAACTCTTTTTTGGCTAGTTCGCTCGCGCTATAGACCGAAGCCCCTGCTTCATTAACAATCACATAGTAGTATTGATCTCTCAACTTCTTAAAGGTGTCAATAATAAAGGCTTCAGTTTCTCTAGATGCTGTTCCATTTCCAATCGCCACAATATCGATATTATGTGTTTTTAAAAAT
Organism: Candidatus Izemoplasma sp.; assembly: GCA_007117625.1. Taxonomy (GTDB): domain Bacteria; phylum Bacillota_I; class Bacilli_A; order Izemoplasmatales; family Izemoplasmataceae; genus SLQR01. Next base: position 12,830 of record SKGE01000008.1, read on the forward strand.
CTTGCGACGGTTTTTTGAGTTTCTAACAGCTGCTTTTCAGAGACAACTTCTTTAGGCTGACGAGGATGAGGATAGATAACGCCAATTTCAAGTAGTTTTCCCATCTCATCAACTGCTGCTAACTTACAACCGGTACGAAAAGCTGGGTCTATACCTAAGACACGTTTTCCTTTCATCGGTGGTTGTAAGAGTAGACTTCTCAAGTTCTCACTAAAGATATGAATCGCTTGTTCTTCTGCTTTTTCACTTAATGTTGAGCGGATTTCACGTTCAATGGATGGTTTGATCAAACGCTTGTATCCATCTTCTATTGCCTCAGTCACATGCGTTTGTGTCGCAGAGTATGTACCTGGGAGAATTTTGCGCTTTACATACTCAATTATTTTAACTTCATCAATATCTATTTTAGCCGTGACTATTTTCTCTTTCTCAGCACGGTTTATCGCTAAAACACGAAAGAGCTTAATCCGTTTTATCGGTTCTTCATAATCATAATACATTTCATACGTTCCACGTGGGTCTTCCGCCGCTTTTTTCTTCTTTGCAACAAGATTGCCAAAACGTTCTGTGTGCTCGCGAATCCACTTTCGCACTTCTGCTTGATCACTGACAAACTCAGCAACGATATACTTCGCACCTTCTAAAGCTTCATCCACCGTTAAAACATCTTCATTTAGGTACTTTTCAGCCTCTTTAGATAAATCGGCTTCCTGAGGAAAGCTCATTAAAAAATCAGCAAGAGGTTGAAGGCCTTTTTTAACCGCTTCAGTTGCCTTAGTTTTCTTTTTCTCTTTATACGGTCTATATAAATCTTCAACATCCACAAGTTTTTCCGCAGACAAAATAGATACTTTAAGTTCCTCTGTAAGCATCCCTTTTTCATCAATCAACCGGATAACATCTTCTTTACGTTCTTTAAGTTGTTTTTTGTACTCATACGCTTTTTCAATCTCACGAATTTGTTCCTCATCTAGCCCACCTGTAAGCTCTTTACGGTAACGCGCAATAAAAGGAACGGTATTTTCTTCTAATAACTCTAAAACACTTTGTACTTGTTTCGTACTTACGTTGAGCTGTGTTGCAAGCCCTTGAATAATTGCTATTTCCATATAAACCTCCGAGAAAAAAAGCCTAACGGCTTAATTATGGTTGAAAAACTCCTGTTAACCCTTCTTGTAATAAATTACGTACATTAGTTAATCCTGCTTCGATACGAACAATCTCACCCTGATGAACCACAAATACACGTGGCACAATCGACTGTTCACTAGGAAAATTAATCGAAGAAGTTTCTGAATCCTCTGGAATCAAAGGTATATCCATTGGTTGTTGTTGGATAAAAAATTGAATCTCTGGAACAAGCTCCTGACAATACTGACATGTGTCTGTGTATAAATATACAAAGTACGTTTCTTCATCGCTTAGATTAGTTACTTCATCTTCCCAATCTCTATCGAATGCAACAATCATCACAATAAAGAATATTGCAAGACCGATTACACCGAAAATGGCTATTTTCAATGGATCTATTGTTAGTTTTTTCATAGTTATCATCTCCTAATCGAAACCATTATATCGAAAATCAGTACTATTTACAAGTTTTATGATGCATGTGCTGTGCATATACAAATGGTGAATATTTCGTTAATCTTTTGTGAATCGTTCTAAACATAGCTTATACTTATAAATGAAGGATATTGTGATAAATCAAGATTCATTTTGCGCTCGATTGCATGCATATCATTTTGCATTTACAAATGCCTGAGGGCTATCTAATAACCTTAGGTAAAAGCTTTTATAAAGTAGAATTAGCAGTAACATTTTCGTACCATGAAGTTCAACCGCTAGCTGTTGAAGCTATACTCATAGTATTGACATGCATCCGCAATAAGCTAAAAACACTTGACCTCCTAGTAATCATAAAAAAGATCACAAAATTAGTGATCTTTTTTATATAAAATAACCATTGCAGTTGCATAACGTGCACTATGTGAAATACTTACTTGAGACACATCCTTAGGACGATACTTTGATGTTAAAATCGGTATTCCTTCCGAGTTTTGATCAATGCTCACGTCAGAAAAATTCACTTCAGTCTCAAATGACCCATACGCTTTGGTATACGCCTCCTTCGCCGCAAAGCGACCAGCTACAAAAGCGATTTTCCGATCAACATGACTGATAGTCTTATATTTTTTATACTCGCTAGTTGAGAGTACCCGCTTAACAAACTTATCGTCTAAGCGCTTCTTAATTTCTGCAATTTCAACAATATCAATCCCCACACCACTACTCATTATAGTCATCTAAAACCTCCTGTGCCATTTGATGAATATTGCGAAAGCGATGATTTAGTCCTGATTTTGAAATCGGTTTACGAAAATGTTCATCACTGTGTTCACTTAACTCTTGAAGCGATGACTCAGGATACTTTTTACGCAAAAATATCGCTTGATGAAGATTTTCAGAAAGCTTTTCCATATCCACTAAGTTTTCAAGCACTGCAATATCTTTAAGTTGTTTTTTAGCCGCTTCTAAGGTTTTATTTTGATTCGCTAACTCCATATTCATAACCCTTGTGATTGAGTTTACAAAATCTCGCTTAATACGCTCATCTTCAAACTTTAAAAGCGCTTTTGTCGCATCAACAATTCGTAAAAAATCCGCAATCTTCTCTGATTCCTTAAGATAAACCATCATTCCACGTTTCTTTTTATGCAGTTTTGCATTTAAATCAAATCGTGCCATCAAATCAATTAGATCTTCAGCAAACCCTTCGTTCGGAACCGCAAGTTCAGCATGATAACTCGAACTTCTTGGATGATTGATCGATCCCGAAGCCAAAAACACACCACGTAAATAAGCTCTAGCATCGCATGGCTTTAATATGAGTGTTTCATCGATACTTTGAGCAAACCCTTTATTTTGATCCATCAATGCCAATTCATTTACAACGGTATGAGCCTTTTGCTTGATTACAACGCTATATTGATTTTTCTTTTTTAACCTTACTTGAGCCTTACTAATAACATCGACTTCAATTTTATATAACTTCTTAATCGAAGTAATGACTTTACGCACTAAGGGCAAACTCGTCGTTTGAAACGTGATAGATACCCCTTCATTTGAGATAGAAAGATGTCCATTAACAGATAATAAAGCACTGAGTTCTGCTAAGCGACAGCAATCCGTCATTTCTAAAGCCATTAGCTCCCGTTTCGTATCCGATGTAAACGACATATTATCCCCCCTGCTTTACTTTAGGTTTTGCAATACCTAACAATAATCCTAATGCAATGCCAAGCATTGAAGCAAAAAAGACTCGGTACGTATCACTTAGCATAAAGGTGATTGTATGGGCTGGAATCCAAAACAAAGGTATGGTTTTAAACACCACAAAGCTCAAAAACCCACGATAATCAACCATATCAATCGTTGTTTTGATTTGGTGTTGATCACTCACAATACGGTGTTCGATATAGTGATCGGTAATGCGATGAAAAAGCATCATTGTCGGTGCAAAAATCATATTCATGAAGACACTAGTAAACAGCGCAAAAGCAAACATGTTTCCGGCAAATGGTAACAAGCCCTCATCTTGCAAAGACAAGATACCCATACTAAATATATGAAAAACAAAGACAATAATTATCCCGATAACTCCCCAAACAATAGCTTTATACAACAGTCCAGGAACCGCATAGTTATGATTTCTAATACGGTGGCTAATCACATCACCAAATGATGCAAATAAGAAAAATTTAAGAAATCCACCGATCAACGGGTACGCATCAGTAAACCCAAAAAAAGCGTTAGACGTTGGTGGGAAAACCAAAATGAATATCGCAATAATCGTAAAAAAAGCCATCATATAATCAGATTTTTTCATAGTAACACCTCATAGTAAGTATAAATGACATCTAGTAAGAAGACAAGTACGATTCCAAGCTTAACACCCTTTGGTATAAGAAGCAAATAGCTCTCAATTAACGGGTGCACCACTTTAACGGTAAAAACCGACAACAACCCAAACATAAAGGTTGGAAACCAACATGTATATGGGCCTCGACAAAAATCGAACGTGATTCGGTAATCCCATAAAACTTCATCAAATAAAGCTTCATAAAGTGTTCCTGATATGAGTTCTACCATACCTGTAATCAACGCCGCTACAACGATTAGCACAGTCATTTGTATCAGTCTAGTTAAACGTAATCGTTTAATAAACCACCACAAATAGAGCGTTAGTACAACGCCTACTCCATACATCGGTTGATAAGGACCCACTAAAACGGAATTATCATACCATATACCCCAAGCGACGAGGTTAATAATACGCTCAAGGATATATCCTAAAAAACTATAGACAATGATATATATCGCTATTTTCATATTCTCACCGTTTCTATTATACCTTAGAAAAAGAAAAATACCTCTAAAGTTTAAACTTGATAAGTTTTATTTTATCACGTCTACTTTAGAGGTATTATAATCAATCGCTTTTTTTACTTTTGTGTTTTTAATAATTCAATGTATTTAGAACAATTTTGTGCAGCAATAGCACCATCATTTGCAGCTGTAACAATTTGACGTAATTCTTTCTCAATGACATCGCCAATCCCATAAATACCTGGAACTTTAGTTTCCATACGGCTATTTGCTTCGATAAACCCGAACTTGTTCGTAATCCCTAAATCTTTCACAAACTCAGTCTCAGGAATTTGACCAACAAAGATAAAAGCACCATCAAGGTTAAGTGTCTGTTCTTCTTTGGTTTTCAAATCACGAACACTAATACTTTCGAGCTTACTTTCGCCATTAAAACTAATAACTTCATATCCTAGCAAATAGTCTATCATGCCGGTTGCATTGGCTTGATCAATCGCCTTTTTATCCGCTTGTAGCGTGTCAAGAATATTAAGCACGGTTACTTTTACATTCATTGTCGTAAGATAAACCGCCTCTTCAATGGCACTATTTCCACCACCGACGACTAAAACATGCTTTCCTTTAAAGAACGCTCCATCGCACACAGCACACCAACTAATCCCTTTGCTCGATAAGCGCTCTTCACCAGGAGCTCCTAGTTTTCTAGGTTCTGTTCCGCTTCCAACAATCACTGCTTTCGTTTCATACTTCGTACCATCTGCAGTGATTACCGTTTTCGTTTTACCGTGGTCTTCAACTTTCGCAACATCACCATATTGATATTCAATACCAAGTTCCTGTGTGTGATTAAACATTTTTTCACTAATCTCAAACCCTGAAACTTTTCCGAGTCCCGTATAGTTTTCCACTTCCCAAGTACTAATCATTTTTCCGCCTGGTGCAGCCTTTTCCAGCATCATTGTTTTTAAATTTGATCGCTGCGCATAAATCGCCGCAGTCATCCCGCCTGGGCCAGCACCAATAATAATAACATCATACATAAAAATCACCTCGATTACGATTCTACACTATCTTCACGTAAAGCAGTAACATAATGCTTACGTTTAATAATTATGTGATTAAAAATAATTAAAATAATACCAGCTAATATCATGAGTACTGAAACTACTTGTGCAGTACGTATACCTGTGTTCCATAAATAAAGTGAATCGGTCCGTAAAGACTCAATAAAGAAACGACCCGCAGAATACCAAATCAAGTATACTGCAATCAAATCGCCTGAACGTGTAAACTTTAGGCGTCTCAACACTAATACAACCACAAACCCTAAAACATTCCACAAAGACTCATACAAAAACGTTGGATGAAAATAGTTCAAACCTAATGTTCGATCATTGATAAACATATTGTTTGTAATAAAGTCAGGAATCCTTAGCGTGTCCGATAAAAACGATCGCTGCGTATCCCATAATTCTGGCCTTTCAGCGAGACTTACGGTGTTCGATGCAACACCCGTAATCGGTCCGCCATGAGCTTCTTGATTAAAAAAGTTTCCCCAGCGTCCTGAGGCTTGCGCAATCAAAAATCCAGGCGCAATAAGATCGGTCGCTTTTAAATAATCCATCTCACGCTTTTTCGTGTAAATATAGGCCGCAATCACTGCAACAAAAAATCCACCATGAATCGCTAACCCTGAAAGCCCATCAAAACCGCCGCCTTCTTGGAAGCCAATAATGCTCGGAAGGTAATCCTTAAAACGGTCCCATTCAAAAATAACATACCAAACCCGTGCCCCTAAAATAGCGAGCGGTAAGATAATTAACAACCCATCAATAATATCATTGCGTTTAATGCCTATTTTGGGTCCCTCTAACAATCCAAGTCCAAGTGCCATCAAAACCCCTAGCATAATGAAAATACCGTATAACGGCATCCCTGCAATCGTATTAGGAAGCCTTTCAATGCCTTGATGATCGACACTTAAAATAACATTCATTATTATGTTCATTTAAACATCACCTATTCTTTCTTTGAAGCATTTTCTTTAATCAGTTTATTTAAAGCCTCAGTAAAATCTCGACCCATATGCGTTCCTAAAAACCTTAAACGAGCATTCATCGCCGCAACCTCAACTAATGTCGATACATTTCGTGCCGCGGTTACCGGAATTTTAGTTACCCGTACTTCAGTATCAAACAATGTTTCTGTGTGATCTTCGATCCCTAAACGGTCATAATCAACGGCATTTCCCCATGGCTCTAAATCAATAATCAGCATCAGCGTCTTGTCTTCTTTAAAAGCACTCGCACCAAACAACTTAACAACATTAACAATACCAATCCCACGAATCTCTAAGTGTTCTCTTAACACTTTTGGCGCTTCACCAATAAGCGTTCCTGGCTCGCGCTCAAAAATATCAACGCGATCATCGGCAACCAACTGATGCCCCCGCCTCACAAGCTCAAGGGCAATCTCGCTTTTACCAATACCACTCTTACCACGCAGCATCACACCGACACCATTAATATCCATCAACGTACCGTGCAGTGTTTTTCGAGGCGCCAACCGCGTAAACAAATACTGGTATAAATGACTCGCTAACGAACTTGTCCGGTCTCTACTCTTCAACACTGGAATATTGCGCGCGTTCCCTTCATCAATGAACACTTGCGGAATATCCGCATTTTTTGAAAACACAAACGCTGGTGGTTCATGTTCGAACAAAATCCTTGTTCGAGCGTCTTGTTCTTCTTTGCGAAGCCAGCCAAAAAACGTAACCTCTTTACTCCCAAAAAGCTGAATCCGATTCGACTCATAAAAGTCAAACAAGCCAGCAAGTTCAATCCCAGGACGAGATAACTGCGATTCTTCTA
>SKGE01000096.1 GCA_007117625.1 Candidatus Izemoplasma sp.
ACATTGTTTTTTGATAAGCTTGGATTAAAGCGCATGGTGGTAGGAAGAGAAGTGACCCTTAAAGGTATCCTTGCCATGGCGCAAGGTCCGATGGAACTTTTGTTGGTAGGTCATGGGTTTTTAAATATGTTTCATTCGAGAAGGCCTTTGGTCGAGAATTACTTCAAACATACCAAAGATCAAGAAGCGCATGTTGTAAAAGATAAGAGGAACTTAAAACTGGTTGAAGAAACACGCGATGAAGCGTATCCAATTATTCAGGATGAGTATGGTACACATATTTATCGTGCCAAAGCTTTGGCGAGCTTCTCGGTGCTAAAAACACTGAGTCAAGCGATTGATACGATGATTATTGATACCTATTTTTTAGAAGATGATGCTGTTTTAACAATTTTAGAAGATTACCATCGCGCCTTGCAAGGCAGACCGATCGTTGGAAAGTATGATGACTGCGATGATGGGTTTTATTTTAAAGAAACCATTACAGTCAAGGGGGATGCTTGATGAAAAAGCCTGAGTTGTTAGCACCTGCGGGTGATTTAGAGAAACTTAAAATAGCGCTATTATATGGTGCTGATGCAGTGTTTATTGGCGGTAAATCGTTCTCGCTGCGCGCAAGAGCATCGAATTTTGATATTGAAACCATTGAAGAGGCGTGTCGCTTTGCGCACAGTTTAGGTAAAAAAGTTTATGTAACGACCAACATTATCCCACAAAGTGGAGATTTAGCAGGCCTTGCAGAATATTTGAAAGCATTAGAAAAAGCAGAAGTTGATGCGATTATCTGTGCTTCTGCGGCCATTATTGATATTGCGAGAACCCATACCAACTTAGAAATTCATTTATCGACGCAACAATCGACAACAAATTCAGAAGCGATTAAGTTTTGGGCCGATCAAGGGGTAAAGCGTATTGTTCTAGCACGCGAGTTGAGTCTTGATGAGATTCGCCAGGTACAAGAGCATAGTCCGATTGACATTGAAGTGTTCATCCACGGGGGTATGTGTGTTTCTTATTCGGGGAAGTGTACCCTATCAAACAATATGACAGACCGAGATGCTAACCGTGGTGGATGCGCGCATTCATGTCGCTGGGATTATGATATACTTGAAGGCGATGAAAAGTTAAATACAAGTATGGCGTTTTCGATGAGTTCAAAAGATTTACAAACCGTAAAGCAACTGTCTGATTTGGTCGATATAGGGGTTGCTTCTTTAAAAATCGAAGGGCGCATGAAAAGTGTTCACTATATTGCAACTGTCGTGAAAACGTATCGCAAGTTACTCGATGACTTGTGCGATGACTTAGAGATTGATTTGCCAAAATACTTACTTGAAATCAAAAAAGCGGAAAATCGTTTGACAAGTCATGGCTTTATGCAAGGGATGACTTCGGTCAATGAACAACTCTATAATTTACGGAGCGAACAGCCAACCCAAGAGTTTGTAGGGATTGTTAATACACAGGATGAACAATCTTTTGAAACCGTGATCGAACAAAGGAATTATTTTAAACAAGGTGACTTATTAGAGGTGTTAAGCCCGGATTTTGAACCGATTAGTTTTGTTGTTGAAGCGATGCGTGATGCGGAGACCGATGAGGTTTTAGAGATTGCTCGTCACCCCAAACAAAAGATCAAACTGACGATACCCATTCCGCTTAAAGCTTATGATATGTTAAGAAAATCAAAGCTAAGATAATAGTTGTTAAGTGTTAAAAAACATGGTAAAATACCTAGCATATAAATGCAATTTTGGAGGCGTATTATGAATAATCAAAGTAACACATTTAAGTTGACGAAAAAAGGTTTAGAAGAATTAAAACATGAACTTGAAGTATTGAAAACGGATGACCGTGAGCGTAATCTTGAAGCGTTAAAAGATGCACGTGCTCAAGGTGATTTAAGTGAGAACGCTGATTATGATGCGGCTAGGGAAGAACAAGCACGTATCGAAAAGCGTATTAAAGAGTTAGAGAATATTATCAAACACGCAGAAATTATTAAAGAAGATCAGTCGAATAAAGTGAACATTGGTAAACGTGTGGTTTTGCAAATCAATGGAAACGAACCACAACTTTATACGATTGTCGGTACCTTAGAAGCGGATCCGTTAAATAGTAAAATATCTAATGAATCGCCGGTAGGAAAAGCGGTCATTGGCAAGAAACAAGGGGCATCTGTTACGTTTAAAACCGAATCGAATAAAGAAATTAGCGTTAAAATTGTTGAAGTGAAATAAAGAATGTTTGACATTCTTTTTTTCGTCTAGGTGGTGACGTATGAAAATAGGAATTATCTTTGCGATGCAAGAAGAGTTAGATGCTTTTTTAAATCGTGTTGAAACCTATGAAGTTTTACAACATAAAAATTTATTGATTTATACGGTTGCCTATAAAACCCACACATGTGTATGTGTTTTATCAGGGATTGGTAAGGTGAATGCCGCTTATGCAACGACGATTATTATCGATACCTTTAAGGTAGACGCTGTATTAAACAGTGGCGTTGCGGGTGGTGTCAATATTGATGTCGGTACTACGGTGATTGGAGAAGCTACGGTCCATCACGATGTAGATGTTACCGCATTTCAGTATGCCTATGGACAAGTTCCAGGACATGAAGCTACGTTTAAAGGTGATGAAACGCTGATCCAAAAAGCTATAGACGTCGCGGCTTTGAAAAATATGCCTGTTAAATCTGCAATGATTGCCTCTGGAGATCAGTTTGTCACAAGCTTACGATGGATTGAAAAGGTGCTGGAGGCTTATCCAAACACGGTTGCGATCGAAATGGAGGCGGCGGCAATTGCACAAGTTTGCACCTTAGAGGCAGTACCGCATTTAATTTTACGTGCCATTTCAGATGTCATTGGCGGCAAAGGTCAACCAGAAGACTTCAAAGCTTTTTTAACGAAATCATCTGAAAATGTAGCGGACTTACTAACGGGGTTGCTTGAATCGTTATGATTATTCAAAAAAAATTATCGGGACAAACCGTTCAGTTTGAAGTTGTCAAAAGACGTGGTCAGAAACGTATTATTGTTAGACCTAAAGCTGAGAATTATTACATTGTTTCTGCCCCTAAGTACTGTTCGAAAGAGACCATAGAAAACATGATTGATAATCATCGTGAGGCGATTTTGAGTATTCCTACCATGGTTGATATCAAATCTCATTATAAGCTTGGTGAAACGATTACGATTTTTAATCAAGCGGTAACGATTATCCAACGCGTTGGTAAAAATGATGTTTATTTAGAGGATAATTATTTGATAGTTCAGTCGTTTAACGATAAAATAGAAGCGGTAAGCAAGTTAGTTATCGAGTTTTTAAAATCATTGTTGCTAGAACAGTTAGAGATTTTAGTAGCGGCATATCAATTTGTCATTCCAAATACGGATTTAGAAGCACTTTCGTTTCGCGTTAAGCTTTTAAAAAGTAAGTTTGGAAGTTGTCAACCAAGTTTAATGAAAATAACGATGAATCTTGAACTTGTGCATTATCCGATAGAATACTTGAAGTTTATTTTTCTTCATGAGATTAGTCATTTGAAACACCGTGATCATTCCCAGGATTTTTATCGGTTTTTCGGAAGTTTGTATCCAAATTACAAAGCGTCACGTCTTCAATTGAATCGTTTAAGAACCCTTTTATTTAAAGAAGGTTTTCAAGGTCTTATAAAAGACCTTAATGTTTAGGAGGCCCGTTATGATTCACTTTTTTTTAAGAACCAAACTCTTTATTCCAAGAGGGCATTACAACACAATCTATGATATTGATTTTAAAACACTTTACCACAATCTTGGTAAACGTCTTTTGTTAATTGATTTAGATAATACTTTAATCCCGTACGATGAGATTAAGGCATCCGAGAAACAAAAAACGTTTGTGAAGTCGCTTAAAGCGATGGGGTATGAAGTGGTGATTGTTTCAAATAACCGCGGGTATCGCGTTAAACATTATGCGGATGATTTAGGTGTCCCTTACATTGCAAGTGCGAAAAAGCCATTCAAATCAGGATTTAAAAAAGCCCTGCGCCACGCAGATGCACATTATGAAAAGGGTGAAATGCTGGTGATTGGGGATCAATTGATGACTGATGTTTATGGCGCGAAACGATCTAAAATTGATGTCGTACTCGTCAAACCAATCAAGAAGAAAACGGAAAAATGGTATACGCGTTTGAACCGTTATATTGAGAAAAAAATGTTTAAAAAAATCAAGAAAAAGTACCCAGAAGTCTATGAAGCTTTGAAGTTGGATGATCGTTTATGAATGATGTACGTTGCATAGGTTGCGGTGGTGCCTTACAAAACACCGATAAACAAGCTCCATTTTATACTCCGAAACAAATCGATGAGGATACGATGATTTTGTGTCAACGCTGTTTTCGGATGCGACATTACGGTGAGATAACACCCTCATATGTTGATGAAACACGTTTTTATCAACTATTACATGAGATTGCCTCATTAGATGTTTTGATTGTTAATGTGTTAGATGCTTTTGATCTTGAAGGGTCGATGATGCCTCAAATTCATAAGATTACTGAACAAAAAGATGTCTTGGTTGTGGTTAATAAACGTGATTTATTACCAAAGATTGTCAGTGATGGAAAGTTGCGCCATAGAATTTTACGCTACTTAAAAAAAGCACATATTCATGCAGTTGATGTGATGATGGTGAGTGCTGTTAAAAAATATGAAATCGATGCACTGCTTGATACGTTGGCGAAACGAAGTCGAGGGAAAGATATCTACATGGTTGGAGCGACGAACGTGGGTAAAAGCAGTTTGATCAATGCGATGTTGTCGGCGAGTACGGCAATGAAGGAAGGGCTTATTACCGTTTCAAACAGCCGTAATACGACACAAGGTTTAATTGCGATTCCATTTGAGAATCAGACCATTTATGATACGCCTGGACTTTTGAATAAAAACCATGTCGCACATCTTTTGAAAGAAACTTCTTATCAAGCGGTCCAGCCTAAAAAAGAAGTGAAGCCTAAGGTGTATCAACTTAAGCCGGAACAAACGTTGTTTTTAGGAGGCCTTGCACAAATTGATTTTTTAGAAGGAAAAGCTTCTGATTTTGTCGTGTATGTCTCTGAAAAACTGTATATCCATCGTCGTAAACTTGAGGCATCTGATGCGTTTTATAAAGAACATGTGCAGCGTTTGTTGGTGCCACCATATGAAGGTGAAACGCTTCATGAAAGAACGAACAAGCAAATCAGCTTTAAACCCAATCAAAAGCGAGATGTTGTGATTCCTGGCTTAGGCTTTGTAACGTTGCTCGGACAAGGAACCATACAAATAAAAACACCGAAAGGGATTGTTCCATATGTTCGCGAGGCTTTAATATGATGGAGACGATTAAAGCTGACTTTTTGAAAGTCTATAAGCACAGTGTTGATCGTTTAAATCATGTTTATGGTGTTAGAGATATGGCGATACGGCTCGGAAAAGTCTATGGTGCCGATCTCGATAAGTTAGAAATATTAGCATATTTACACGACTTAACAAAATACCAACCCATAGCGTTTCACAAATCATGGATTTTGAAACACTATGACCAAACGATTTTAAAGCAGTATACAGAGCCCTTGTATCACGGCTTTAGCGCTGCAGCGCTGGCGAAAGAAAAATACTTTATAAAAGATGATGAGATGTTGCAAGCATTAGCGTCTCATACAGTAGGAAGACCGAACATGGGTTTGTTAGAAAAGATTTTGTTTATTAGTGATTATATTGAAGTGCATCGGTTGTATCCATCATGCGTAAAAGTGCGTGAGATTGCTTTTAATGATTTAGACTTAGCGGTATTTACGGCAATTGATGATTCAATCAAGCTCTATGAGCAGCTTGGTGGAGCGATTCCACTGGTAGCTTATCAAGCCCGTGATTTTTATAAACCAGGAGGAAAATATGTCTAAAATTAAAGTTATTGTAGAGGCGTTAGACGATTTAAAGCTAAAAGATATTATTGTCTATGATATGCGAGAACGGAGTCCGTTTTTTGACTATTTTGTGTTATCGACTGCTTCGAACACAAGACAGTTGAAAGCTGCGATTAACCATTTGAAAGAAAATTTATCAGCTGCGAAGTACCAAAACCCTGATGTTGAGGGTGCGCAGTCTGAGGCATGGATTTTGTTAGATGCTAAAGATGTGATTGTGAATATCTTTACTGAAGCGGAAAGAAAGTATTACAATCTTGAAAAGATGTGGATGGATGTCGACCAGGTCGATGTGACACGGCTATGAGTTCTTACGATGCATTGGCGCGTATTTACGATGATGCGATTGATGTGTCGATTTATGAGAACTATCTCGATGTACTTAAAAACTTTAAAGGTCCTAAAACACTTTTAGAGATTGGCTGTGGTACCGCGTATCTTTCTCGAGAAGCGAGTAAGCTCGGGTATCAAACGACGGCGATTGATACCAACCATAGCATGTTAGAAGTTGCGAGTTTTTCTGCCTATCAAGCCGGCGCTGACATCAATTTCTACCACCATGATATGCGCGAGCCGTTTGAAGGGAAGTATGGTGTCGTGGTGATGGCCGTCGATGTGGTTAATCATCTTGAAGAGGTTCGTGATGTAAAGCGTTTGTTTGATCATATCACAATTTTGTTAGAAGCTGATGGTGTGGTTGTGTTTGATTTTTTAAAGGCAGCTTATATGCAACGGTTAATCAATCATCAAGAGAGACTGTTTGTTGATGAAGAAGCTTATCAATGGTCTGTGGTAAAAATTGATGAGGATACGATTGAACACAGGATAACATTTCAAGACGAAACGTTTTCTCATCGGGAAAGATTTTTTTCGGAGTCGATGCTTTTAAAAGCAGCGCGAGCATTTAAGGTTTTAAAGCGATTTGTTTTGGAAGACCGTATCATTTTAGTTTTAAAAAAAGAAGAGTAACACCTCTTAGCATATTATCAATATGAGAAGAGGTGTTTTTTATGCAAAAAGAACAGATAAAAGTTTTGTTTATCGTTGTGATTTCGATGACGCTTATAGGCTTGGCGATTGTGATGAATGTAAGCAACCGGCAAGATCATGTGGTTCCTTTAGAGCGGTTTGATGCTATCATTGATGAACGCGCGCCTACGGGTTTTATTTATGTTGATGTCAAGGGGGCGGTGCTGAAGCCAGGAGTGTATAAGGTTTCTGAGGGCACGCGGCTTTTTGAAGTGATTGAAAAAGCTGGTGGATTGAGACATAATGCTTATGTTGAACATTTAAACCTAGCCAAACAACTACATGATCAAGCGTTGGTGAGTGTGCCTTTTTTTAGTACCGATAACAATCAACCGATGTATGATGATCAAAACAGTTCAATGATTTCGTTATCACGGGCGAGTAAAGAACAATTGACGACCTTGCCAAATATAGGTCCTGCAACGGCTGATAATATTATTGCTTACCGGGAAGAACATGGTCCTTTTGAGACTATTGAAGCAATTTTAGAAGTTCGTGGGATTGGAGAGGCGACGCTTGAGACGATTAAACCGTTTATTGTTCCTTGAGGGACAAACGCATTTTATAGCGATTGCGATTGTTTTGGTGATACTGCTTAAGTATTCGTGGATGGTTTGGGGTTTCATCGGCTTATATTTTATCTGGCTGTGGCGTGTTTCTAAATATGTATTTTGTGTCGTCTTGATATGTTTTTTGGGTTATGGAGCACGGTTATATTGGCATCATGTTGGGGCCCTTGATGAGGGAATATTTCAAGGTACTGTGCTGGCTGTCGATACCGAAAAGTCACAGCTTATGGTGCGGAGTGATGAAACGAAAGTACTTGTATATCAAGATACAGTCGATGTTCGTGTCGGTGATTTTATTCAAGTTGAAGGCATGTTGCGTGGACTAGAGAAACCATCGATGCCGTATCAGTTTGATTATCCTAGGTATTTAGAATCTTTGGGGATAGGTAGTGTGGTAATCGCCGATTCTGTGACGGTGATAGAGCATCGGTTTTCGGTCTATCAAGTTCGTCAACACGTCAAAGATTATCTTGAGCGCTTTGGTAAGAGTAAAGCTTATTTAGAAGCGTTTATTTTAGGCGATCGGTCTGGTTTTGACGCTGGTGTTTCTGAACGTGTAGAGCGACTTGGTGTGGCACATTTGTTTGCAATTTCAGGGCTGCATGTAACGCTGATTTCTGCGAGTCTTTACAAACTTTTTGGTCTTTTTAAGTTTAGTAATGGTCTGAGGGATGTAGCTTTGAGTTTGTTTTTGTTTGTCTATATGATTGTTGCGTCTTTTACCGCATCGATTGTTCGTGCTGGAATATTTATTATTATTTTGATGTGGCTTAAGCGCACACCGTTAAAGTATAGTGCGTTTGATGTACTGGTGCTGGTTTTTTTGGGTCTGTTACTTTTCAATCCGCTTTATTATGTTCAAATGGGATTTGTGTTAACCTTTTTGGTAACCTTTTGTTTGTTGTTGTCGCGGAAATTTTTATCTGAAGATGGGGCTTTGATGGCTTCGTTTAAAGTGAGTTTCATCGCTTTTTTGGTGACCCTTCCGCTAATTGTTTCGTTTCAAAATGCGGTGCATCCTTTGACGGTGTTTTTTAATGTGGCGCTTGTATTTTATACGATGTTTTTGTTGTTGCCGCTTAGCTATTTAACGTTTTTATTTCCTTTTTTAGAAAGTGTGTTAAGTTCCGTTATTTTGGTGTTTGAAGTAATCTTAGAACTACTTTCTCAGCTCTTTCCTTGGCGGATTCCACTCGCGTTTACGCCGGTTGGGTGGGTGCTTATATATTACTTAGCACTTTTTTATGGGCTGTCTTCTGAGAGGTTAAGATTCAAGCGTTTAAAATGGGTGTTTATCGTTTTGATTGGCGTTTATTTAACACCCTATCTTGATGTTCGACAGAAGGTTGTCTTTTTTCATGTGCACGGCGATAGTATTTTGTTGAAGGATGCGCATGACCGCTGCAATATTTTGATTGATACAGGTTCAGAAGATAGGCATCATCAGCTCCGTGATAGTTTGCAAAAAATGCATATTCGAAGGTTAGATTATGTGTTTATCAGTCACTGGCATGAGGATCATTATGGAGCTTATGACAGTTTAGCTCGGGAGATTTCTATTGTAAATCTATATACGAGGGAAGACCAAGCGTTACTTGAAGAGCAATGGATTGAGTGCGGGGCTTTTTCAATTTATATTTTTGCCTTAGAAGGTTCGTTTTCACGGGAGAATGATTTGTCACTTGTGAAGGTTGTGAAATTCGGAGATGAGACGATTTTGTTTACGGGGGATATTGAAGGTCCAAGAGAGTTTTCTTTTGAACATATAGAGTTTAATATTACTATGTTAAAGGTTGCACATCACGGTTCGATTACGTCCTCCAATCAGTATTTTTTAGATTTGATTAATCCTCATGATGCGGTGATCAGTGCACACCGAAACAATCGTTTTGACCATCCGCATCAAGCGGTAGTGCAACGACTTGAGGAAAATGGAATGCAAGTGCATCGAACAGATTTAGAGGGCACCATTCGTTTTGTCTATTATTTTGATACGAGAAGAAAAAAGACCATCCCATAATCGATTTATGTGTTAAAATAGGGATTGATAGTACACGAGGTGATAGTATGAAAGAACGTGTGATTGTATTTTATGGTGAAGATAGTTTTTATATTAAACTCCGCGTTAACCAAGTGATTAAAAAATACAATTTAGATGAGTACAATACAACGTATTATGATTTAGATGAAATTGATCTAAAAGAAGCGGTAAACGATGCTTTGACGATACCTTTTATGAGTGATCAAAAGTTGGTTGTTTGTAATAATGCAAAGTTTTTAGGTACTGAAAAAGTTACTAAAGGCATCAATCACGATGAAGATGCTTTGGCGCAGTATTTAGCAAATCCTTCTGATTCTACGATTTTGATTTTAACGGCGCCGATTGCGAAACTTGATGAGCGAAAGGCTTTGGTTAAGCAACTCAAAAAATATACGGTTTCGGAGTGCAAATTAAAAACTGCCCAAGATTTAGCCGCTTGGGCTAGGCGACAATTTGGACAGTTGGGGATTCATTTTGATGAGGATGCGCTGAATCTGTTTATTAAAAGGGTAGAACACAGTACCGAGTTTGCGTATTTAGAAATGCGTAAGCTATTGCTTTATGTCGGAGATGAGAAGTTTATCGATAAAGCCGTGGTTGAGCGTGTCACCACGAAAAATGTTGAGGATAATGTTTATGATATAACTACGGCACTTTTACAGCATAACCAACGCAAAGCTTTAGGGGTTTATAAAGATTTGGTGTTGCACAGTGAAGATCCGCTTCGAATTTTGAATATTATTATTACGAAGTATCGTGAGATGTTACATGTGCGTACGCTCTTAGAGCAAGGAAAATCACAATCAGATATTCAAGCATACTATAATGTTTCGAGTGGGCGTGCCTATTATATGGTTCAAAATGCTAAAGTTGTTGAACTCGATAAGATTAAAGAACATTTAAAACATTTAGAGCGGTTGGACTATAATATTAAAACGGGCCGAGTCGATAAAAAGATTGGGTTAGAACTGTTTATTTTAAGTACATAAGGACGAGGAGGATTATCGATGTCTAAATATTGTACGAACTGCGGTCAATCAGTACGCCAAAATGATCGTATTTGTCCAAGTTGTGGGAATAATTTAGCATTATCTAATAAGGGGAATCACGAAGTATCTGAATCAACGTCTGCCTATGCTTTGATTGGGTTTTTGTTTCCGGTGGTAGGGCTGATTCTTTATTTGGTTTGGGCGCAAGAACGTCCTCATGATGCTCGAAGTGCCGGAAAGGGTGCGTTGATTTCTGTGATGGTTGCATCTGTGTTGGTGACACTTGCATCTATTGTGTTTATCGCTCAAGTATAAATTAAAAACGTGCTCATTTGAACACGTTTTGTTTTTTTGTTATAGTGCGTTAACTTTTTGTGCGAGGCGTGATTTATGACGAGCTACAAAATTCTTATGAACGATTCCTCGGACTTGCGCTTTGTCAAGTTTTTTATTTGCTAGGGTTAATGCTTCTTGTGCTTTATCTTTTTCGTTGTTTGCGATGTGTAGTTCTACAGCTTTGATTGCACGACGCATCCCTGATTTAAAGATGGTGTTTTGTGCACTTCTTTTTTTATCGGTTTTCGCACGTTTGATTTGTTGTCTTGAGTTTGCCATTCTTTCACCTCCGTCTCATAAGCGATATTATTGTATCAAATAAGCCTATGAAAAGCAACATAAATAACATAATGCGTGTAGTTTTTAGTACAATTTGGTATAATACCTTCGAGGTGATTTCTGTGGATGATTTAAAACTAGGGACGAATCATTTATTTACTGTGATTCGTGAAGAGAAAGATCAGTATATTATTAAGTTAAATCAAGTGACGATAGCGCTTTTAAAAAGTAAAACGACAAAATCATTACGCGTTGGTGAAATGGTAGATGTGTTTTTATATATTAACCACCGTAAACAGTTAGCAGCAACGATGGAGCAGCCGAAGATTGATTTATACCGTGCCGCGCTTGTGAAGGTTGTTGAGGTGAAGTATGGTTTAGGGGTGTTTGTCGATGTTGGTTTAGATAAGGACATGCTTGTATCGCGTGATGATTTACCAGTGCTTAAAAAACAGTGGCCTAAGCTCGGTGATCAGTTGTTTTGTTATTTGAAAACGGGGTCGAATCAGATTGTTGCGAAGCCTGTTAGCCGGTTTAAGATGCTTGATCACTTTACCCCTGAAGGTATCTTAGAAAAGGGTCAAAGTGTCACTGCGTATGTGTTTTATATTGCTGATGAAGGTGTTGTTATGTTTACTGAAACCGGCCATGAGATTTTTGTTTATTATAAACATCTCCGAGAAGATTTGCGTTTGGGTGAGGCTGTTGATGTGAAGATTACGGTTGTGAAAGATGAGCATCACTACAATGGTACTATGATTGAACAAAAAGAACTTTTAATCGATGATGATGCGGCGCGTTTGCTTAAGTATTTAGAGGAAAATGAAGGCCATATGCCATATGGTGATAAGTCTTCACCAGAGGCGATTTTTGAGGCGTTTCATATGTCGAAAGCTGCTTTTAAAAGGGCGTTAGGCAATCTTTATAAGCAAGGGCTTGTGGAGCTTTCAAAAACAGAGACAATTTTAAAGAAAAAAGATTGAAAGCATTTCGCGCTTTCTCTATAATAATAAATGGTGATAACGATGGGAAGAAAATTTGAAGTACGGAAGCAATCGATGATGAAAACAGGTTTGCAAAAAAGCAAATTGTATTCACGTTATGGTAAAGAGATTTATATGTGTGCGCGCAACGGCGGAACGAATATTGAGGCAAATCTTACGCTCAAGCGATTGGTTGAACGCGCTAAAAAAGAGCAGGTTCCAATGGATGTGATTCAGCGTAATATCGACAAAGCGGCGGGAGGTTCTGCAGATAGTTATACGCAAGAACGTTATGAAGGCTTTGGTCCTTCAGGAAGTGCTTTTATTATTGATACGTTAACCGACAATGTTAATCGTACCGTTGGTGAGGTCCGTAACTGTTTTACGAAAGTCGGTTCAAAAATGGGTGTTAAAGGTTCGGTTGAACATATGTTTGAACACTTATCTTTGATTGATGTTAGCGGCACGGATGCAGAAACGGTTTTGGAAGCACTCTTGATCGAAGATGTGGATGTTTCTGATATAGAAGAGGCTGAAGAAGGGGTTCATATTACGGCGCAAGGTTATGCGCAAGATAAGATTGAACAGGTGATTTCTACGATAGTAGGTGCGGTCCTTGAGCATTCTGAATCGGGATGGTATCCACATGAAAAGGTGGAGCTTGAAGGTGAAGCGAAAGAGCTTTTTGAAAAGTTTATGCGTTTGATTAATGATGTCGATGATGTTCAAAATGTTTATCATAATGTAGCAGAATAAAACTCGTAAGAGTTTTTTTCTTGGGTTTGGAAGTGTGAGTTATGAAAAAGAGTTTGATGATTGTTTTAAGCTATTATTTTGTACAAGGTGTGCTACATAATTTAGGACATGTGGTGACGCCTGCCTATGTACAATCCGAAGGTATTCCAAATTATATGTTTGGGTTCTTTTTTTCGGCGATGAGTTTGGGACTTTTAATTGGCGCTCCGATTTGGGGTGTGCTCGGGGACCGTAAATCAAAGCGTTGGTTTGTGGTGCTTGGGTTGGTTGGATATAGTTTTGGACAGGTGCTTTTTGTCAGTACAAATCATTTGGTGTTGATGACGTTTTTTAGGTTTTTGTCTGGTTTTAGCGTTTCGGCGGCGGTTACTTTATTGCTTTCTCATGTCATTGCGCTTTCACCAAAGGAGGAGCGTACTAAGTATTTATCATTGAGTGCTGCATTGCTTGCTTTGGGAACGACAGTTGGGTATTTAATCGGAGGGTTTTTGGGTGATTATATGCTTGTTGAAGTGTTTTATATTCAAGGGGCATTGAATCTGCTTTATGCGCTTTATGTGTTTTTTACTTTGAAGGATCAAGGACAAGCAAATACCCAAAAAACACGGTTCTTTTATCACTTAAAAGAGGCGGCAAAGCTTGACCGTTCGCTTTTGATTTTCTTGCTTGCTTTAACGCTTGCGACAATTGCGGCTACGAATATGACGCGTTATGTTGATGCGTATATTACGATTGATTTGGGACGTTCAACAAGTACTTTAGGTGTGTTTGTGATGATTACTGGGATTGTCGGGATACTGACAAACTTTTTGGTAGTACCTTATTTGGCGAGGTTTAAGAAAGATTTTATGATTATGAAGTGGCTTCAAGTAGCCTCAGCAATTACTATTTTTATTATTTTTAGATCATCGAATGTGATGCTGATGCTGTATACGCTTTATATGTTTTATATTGTTTTAAAATCTGTCTTCCAACCGCTTGAACAAAACTATATTTCTTTAAATGCTAAAGAGGAGAAGTATGGCTCTATTATGGGTGTAAGACAAACCTTCTTTTCTATTGGGATGGTCTTAGGACCTTTGTTTGCTGGATTTATTTATGACTACAATCCAAGGTTGGTGTTTGATATTTCTGCGATGATGTTTGTATTGGCATTTGTGTTAATGGTTTTAAGTGAGAAAGCGATGAAACGAAAAAATTTTGGGGAAGGTTCGACTACGGTTGAGCGTTTGGATTCGATTGAATATAAACCAACCTAAGATAGTTGCAAACATTTACTTAAGGGTTTTTGAATGGTATAATTATTTTATTAGGAGGGTTTTATATGAATCGTATAGAAATGAAGCAAACTGCAAGAGAAACGTTGCGTCAAAAAAGAATTGAAGCTATTCTTGGGTTGGTGTTACCAGTTGTGGTTGTGGGTGCGATATTTGGGGGTTTATCAGGGCTTTTAGCGGCGACTGAAAATACTCTAATAGCGATTTTTATTGCACTGTTTACCATTGCGTTGATTCCTTTAAATGTCGGTGTTTTTTACTTCTTTAGAAAGCTTTTAATCGTTGAGGGACCAGCAGATTACATGGATTTATTAAAAGGGCATAAGGAAAACTTTTTAAGAAATCTAGGATATCTTGTCTTGATGCAAATTTTTATTACACTATGGACATTCTTGCTGATTATTCCGGGGATTATTAAGATGTTTTCTTATATCATGACTCCATATATTTTGGGCGATGATGATCTCAAAAAAGGTCCGGGAGAAGCTGATCCAATTACGATTAGTCGTGTGATGATGGATGGGCATAAGCTTGAATATTTTGTGATGATTTTATCATTTATTGGATGGCTGATTTTAGGAGCGCTGACATTTAATATTTTAACCGTTATCTTTGTGGCGCCATATATGCAGTTAACGTTTGCGAAGTTTTATGAGACGCGTAAAGCTGAACTCGATCGAAAGTATTTTGTTAATCCGTAAATTTTATGAAGCACAGTCATGTGAGATTGTGCTTTTTCTTTGGCTTTTTTTTAGCTGATATTTCGCTTGTTTAGAGGGAGTTTTTATTGTTCGAAGGTGGCGTCTATGGTATAATAGCGTCTAGAGGGGTGAGTGTATGAATTTACCGAATAAACTTACGATTTTCCGTGTTATTATTATTCCTTTTATGGTCGTTATATATTACTTGAATCCTATTGATCAGCGGATGGTGTTCAATGGGTATAATATCACGATTTTTGGGCTTTTTATTTTAGCTTCTTTGACGGATTATCTCGATGGGTATTTGGCCCGCAAGCATGATTTAATTACGGTGTTTGGTAAGTTTCTTGACCCTTTAGCAGATAAACTTTTGGTGATGTTTGCGCTTTTGATGTTACAAGATATTGGCATCATTCCGATGTGGATTGTTTTAGTTATTTTATCGCGTGAGTTTATTGTCACAGGAATTCGTTTGGTGGCAGCTTCAGAAGGTACTGTGATTGCGGCGGGTAATTTAGGGAAGTACAAGACGGCTTTTACGATGGTCGCACTCATTGTTTTACTTGTTTTACCAGAACAAGGAACTGTGCTTTATTGGATCGGGATCATCACGCTTTATATCGGTGTTTTATTAACGGTTGTATCAGGGGTTGAGTACTTTATGAAAAACCGTGCTCAAGTTTTTAAATCAAAATAAAGAAAAAAAGTATTAACGGGGTATATATAGGTATGAATAGGAGGCTTTTATATGGCAAAAGATGATCGTAAAAAAGCAATAGATATGGCAATGAAGGATATTGAGAAGAATCACGGTAAGGGTGCGATTATGGTGCTAGGTGATGATGCTGGGACAAAGAATATGGACACGATTTCTAGTGGCTCTTTAGCGCTCGATCAAGCGCTTGGTATCGGCGGTTATCCAAAGGGAAGAATCATTGAGATATTTGGACCGGAATCTTCAGGAAAAACGACGTTTGCACTTCATGCGATTGCAGAAGCGCAGCGTGCGGGTGGATATGCGGCATTTATTGACGCGGAGCATGCGTTAGACCCTAAATATGCAAAAAGTTTAGGGGTTGATATTGATAACTTAATCATTTCTCAACCAGATACGGGGGAACAAGCTTTAGAAATTACCGAAGCGTTAATCCGCAGTAATGCGATTGATATTGTGGTTGTTGATAGTGTTGCAGCGTTAGTCCCTGAGGCTGAAATTCGTGGTGATATGGGAAGTAGTCACGTTGGATTACAAGCGCGTTTAATGTCTCAAGCGATGCGTAAATTATCTGGGGCAATCAGTAAATCGAACGCGATTGCTATTTTTATCAATCAGATTCGTGAAAAAGTCGGTGTGATGTTTGGTAATCCAGAAACAACTTCTGGAGGACGCGCACTTAAGTTTTATAGCAGTGTGCGCGTTGATATTCGTCGTGGCGAGCAACTAAAAATTGGCAATGATATTATTGGAAACCGAACGCGGATTAAGGTGGTTAAAAACAAGGTGGCACCGCCGTTTAAGACCGCAGAGGTTGATATTGTTTACGGAAAAGGGATTTCTACAACGGGTGAGATTATTGATCTTGCGGTTGAGTATGAACTGATTAAGAAGAGTGGTTCTTGGTTTTCGTACAATGAGGATAAAATCGGACAAGGTCGAGAGAATGTTAAAGTTTATTTAGAGGAAAATCCTGAGTTGTTTGAGACATTATCGAAAGCAATTCGAGAGAAATTAAATATTTAATTTTAAAGCATGTTTTCGAACGTGCTTTTTCTATGTTGCTTTACTGTGGGGTTTATGAGAATTTTTGAATGTTGAAATGTTGAATTTGATACTGTTTAAGCGGTCTTATCGAGTGATATTCATTGACTAATAGTGTCTTTCTCATGTATAATGAAACGGTAAAACTTTTTTTCTACTCAAACTATTAATTGAAATTAAATGTATTTAATTACTAATGTATGATAAAAAACGAATAAGAACGGAGGCATTAATATGAACCCAGTATTAATCATCTCCGGTTTGCTACTATTTATTGTTGGTACCGTACTCGGTGTTATTATTCGAGTTATTGTGGTAGAACAAGGCTTTGAAAAAGCTCAAGCTCAAGCGAAAAAAATTGTTGATGACGCGATTAAAGAAGCGGACAAAACGAAGAAACAAAACCTTCTAGAAACGAAACAAGAGATTCATAATATGCGTTTAGAACTTGATAAGGAGATTAAAGAAAGAAAGCAAGGGATTTCTAATCAGGAAAACAAACTCATTCAACGTGAACAGGTTTTAGATAACCGTTCGCTAAATTTCGATAAACGCGAACAGAACCTTGATCGTAAAGAAGAAGCGCTTGATCAAAAGAAAAGAGCTTTGGAAGACCAAAGCAGCAAACTTGAGAGTTTAATTGAGGAACAAAACGTAAAGTTACAAGAAATAGCACAGACATCTGTCGAAGAGGCACGTGAGTTGATATTCAACCGAGTAGAAGAAGAGATGACCCACGAAATTGCCCAGTATATTAAAGATGAAGAAGACAAAGCAAAACATGAAGTTGACAAAAAAGCAAAACACATCTTAGCATTCGCACTCCAAAAATATGCACAAGATGTCACGAGTGAAAGAACCGTCAGCGTTGTAAACTTGCCAAATGATGACATGAAAGGTCGCATTATCGGGCGAGAAGGTAGAAATATTCGAACCATTGAAGCCTTAACAGGTGTTGATTTAATTATTGATGACACCCCTGAAGCAGTCGTTTTGAGCGGATTTGATCCGATTCGTCGCGAAATTGCTAAAAAAGCAATTGAAACATTGGTTAGCGATGGTCGTATTCATCCGGGTAGAATTGAAGAAGTTGTTGAAAAGTCGCGTGAAGAGATTGATCGATTTATCCGTGATAAAGGGGAAGAAGCAGTCTTTGAAGTTGGCATTGGAAAAGTTCATCCAGATTTAGTGAAGCTTTTAGGACGTTTGCATTTTAGAACCAGTTATGGACAAAACGTATTAAGACATTCTGTTGAATGTGCCTTCTTAGCTGGTAAGATGGCGGTTGAGATTGGTGAAGATGAAATTTTAGCAAGACGTGCAGCGTTGCTGCATGATATTGGAAAAGCGGTTGACCATGAAATCGAAGGGTCCCACGTAGAGATTGGTGCGAACTTAGCAAATCGTTATAAAGAACCACTCGCGGTACTAGATGCGATTGAAACACACCATGGTGAAAAAGAACCTAAGACGATTATCGCTGTACTTGTTGCAGCTGCAGATGCATTAAGCGCTGCTAGACCAGGTGCACGCAGTGAGTCGTTAGATTCATATATTAAACGTTTAGAACAATTAGAAAACTTATCGAATGGATTCAAAGGTGTTGAACAAGCCTATGCGATTCAAGCGGGTCGTGAAGTGCGCGTCCTTGTTAAACCAGATCAAATTGATGATACATTAGCACATAAACTTGCAAGAGATATCAAACAAAAAATCGAAGAGGATTTATCATATCCTGGAACGATAAAAGTTACGGTTATAAGGGAAACAAGAGCGCAAGATATTGCAAAATAAAAAAAGCCTTCCGTAATCGGAAGGCTTATTCATTAGAGGTGTTGCATGGAGTATTTTGATGTGTATGATAAACACGGTAAAAAACAAAATAAAACCGTAAAGCGGGGAACCGTGTTAAAGCCAGGAGAGTATGTATTAATTATTCATCTTTGGATTCAAAACACTCGGGGTGAGTTTTTAATTCAAAAACGAGCCAAAGAAGATGATCGAAAGCCCTATCAATGGGCAATCACAACTGGTATTGCGATGACGGGTGAAACAGCATTAACTGCGGTCATACGTGAAGCTGATGAAGAACTGGGAATCAAATTAACGCCGAATCAGCTTCAAGAAATTGATAAGTTCGCAAGCAAACGAAATCATTTTCAGACCTTAACGACGATGTATTTGGTAAAACAAGATATCGATTTAAGTACGCTAGTTTTAAACCCTGAAGAGGTTTCAGAAGTCGCATGGAAATCTCTAGATGCGATTCAATCGATGATTGAGGATGATACATTTTGGAACTACCCATTTTTAATGAATGTGCCAGATTATTTTCGGCGCCTAGAAAAGAGTTTGTAATATGAAAATTTTATTTGTTGGCGATGTTTATGGAGAACGCGGCTTTGAAGCAATGGAAAAGTTTTTGCCGCAAATCAAACGTGATCACAAGTATCACCTATTGCTTGTCAATGGTGAGAACGCATCCGATGGATTAGGATTAAGAGAAGCAGACTATAAGCATCTTATGAAACTTGGTGCCCATGCGGTTACACTTGGCAACCACAGTTTTTCAAAACATGAATTACTTGATTATATCGAGGATGCAAATATTGTTAGACCAGCTAACTATCCGCGATCGACTCCGGGAAAGTCAGTGCTAACCCTTGATTTTAATGGGCGTCGTATCGCTATTATAAATGTGATGGGGCAGGTTTTTATGAATGATCCATTAAACAGTCCTTTTGAAACGATGGA
>SKGE01000097.1 GCA_007117625.1 Candidatus Izemoplasma sp.
AGGAACAGGTATGAAGGAAGAAGGTGGAACTTGAGAAGGATCTTCACAATCAAGACGACCTTCGGGTAAGGGAACATAATAACTTTGCAAGTTCTTCAAGAATTCTTGATTTTACAGTGTCTTGCATCGTTACTTCTTCAATTTTATTAAGGACGTTTTTCTCTAAGCTTTGATATTGATTTTCCGTATAAAAGAATTCACTTCTTGGAAACACCTCAAACGTTTCGATTTTCTCTTTTGATCGCTGTGTTTGCACATCAAAATACCGAATAGTATCAATTTCAGTATCGAATAAATCGATTCGTATCGGATCTAGGTGGCCCGTTAAAAAGACATCAAAAATGCTTCCTCTTTGTGAAAACTCACCTGTGTTTTCAACCGTTGTTACGCGTTTATAGCCAAATTGAACTAAGTCTTGTTGGAAACTGTGAAGATCTAAATCCTCACCAACACGATAAGCCTTTTGAGCTTTTTCATACTGTGATTTCGGAAGCATTTGTTTCACAAATCCAGTCGGGTGTGTGATAAGAATATTCGTTTTATTCTTAATGATTTGTTCAATCGTATGCAACCTTTCCATCTTCAAATCTTCACTCATGGCTAACATGTCCGTTGTGATGAACTCATCCTGTGGAAAAAAAGCTGTCAGCGCATTTTCTTTGTGCATTAAATCGTATAATTTTTGTGCATGGTAAAGGTTATGGTGTACAACGACTACAGGCTTTTTTGTCATCGCTTGGACCATTTGAATTAAAACGACGTTTAACGTTTCAAAGGTATCGTTTAGTTCAAGTCGATCAAACGCGTTTAACTGCGTTTGAACTTTCTTATAAAAATCTGTTTGTTTTAAATACTCAAATAACATTTTCATCTTCCCACACGCCTTTTGGGCGAACCGCCACAAAGAGGGGGTTCGCCAATTCTTCTTTTATTGTACCATATTGTATATCCTGAGTAAGAAAAACCCTTTTTCACAAGGGTTTTAGTTATAGGTATTCATGATATTTGTAAAACTAACGTTATTAATAAAGTCTTCAATTACCTCAACGGTTCTCTCTACAGATTTCTTAACTTCTGGTATTTCAGCTTTACGAAATTTACTTAAAACATAGTTCTTAACTTCAATATCAGGATGCTTGCCAATGCCAAACTTAACACGTTTGATATCAGCGTTCTCTAGGGAACTAAAAATCGATCGCAAGCCTTTGTGTCCTCCATCACTTCCTTGGTATCGTAATCGAAGTTTTGAAAGCGGGAGATCTAAATCATCATGAATCACTAAAATATCTTTATGATTTATATTGAAGTACTCAAGACATGAGCGCACCGAGATCCCTGATAAGTTCATATAGGTTTGAGGTTTTAGTAAAATAAACGATTGTGCCTTGTATATATCCGCTTGAAACTTCTTGTCAAACGTGAAGTTCAAACCGTGTTTGCTAGCGTAAGCATCTACACAAATAAACCCGACATTGTGTTTCGTGTCCCGGTACTTTCTTCCCGGATTTCCCAACCCAACGATTAACTTCATAACTATCGCTTCTTAGGTTTAATGACGAGGTATCTTTTTGGGTGGTTTCCTTCTGATGTCGTCGACACATCGCGCCACTCAGAGAGTTTTGTATGAATAATCCGACGCTCATATGCGTTCATTGGTTCAAGCTTAGCCGCGATTTTAGTTCTTGCGACTTCTTTGGCGGTTTTCGTTGCTAAAATTTCAAGTTGCTTCTTACGATTTTCTTTGTAGCCACCGATATCGACCAACACCATAACATGTTCTTCAGTAAAAATGTTCAACGTGCTTCTAATGTAAAACTGTAGTCCTTCAAGTGTCTTTCCATTTTTACCAATGAGCACAGGATTTTCATCTGTATTGATTAAGAAACTATATTCATTGCCTTCTTGTTCAACAGAGATTTTTGCTTCGATCTCCATATTATTAAACAAATCTTCTAATAGTTTCTTCCCGTATTCCGCTATATCTATATTAATCTGTCCTGTGACAGTGTATGATTTTTTCAAACCCAACATTGCTTTCTTCTCTACAACATCAAAGTCAATAAAGTTTTCAGCAACACGAAAAGTTTCAATAATAGTTGTTTTAGCTTCATCAAGTGTTTTACTTTCTACTGTCATCTTTCTCATTTTCATTCCCCTTATAACCTAGATTTTCTTTGTGTAACACGTTCAATCATTTGTTTTCGGTTGATGTGCGTTTGAACAAACTGGAACAAGTTCCCGATAATCCAATAGAATGCAATTCCTAAGTTTGTATAGGCGATAATAACCAACATAAAAACCATAAAATACGACATATATTTCATTGTTTTTTCAGATTGTTCTTGTTGAGCCGTGCGGTATTTCTTGTTTTGTAAAATCTCTGGTTTATGCATCGCATAACGCTGATAGAAAAACATCGTTAATCCTACGATAATCGCAAAAAGAATAAACGGCCAATTATGCGAAAAATCTGATGGGCTATAAAACGACCCAGTCGGTTGTGCCTGGAAATCAAACATAAGGAAATTAAAGTTTAAGTCATCGAATCGCTCAGTTAATGGAATTCTTCTTACTGTTTGATACATCGCGATAAAAATTGGCATTTGTAAAAACGGTAATAAACACCCAAGTGGATTGATGCCATATTCTTTGTAGATTGCCATCATTTCTTGTTGTTGCGCACGTTGGCTTGCTTGATCCGTTTTACCAAGATACTTTTGTTTAACTTTTTCAATATCTGGTGCTGCAATTTGCATATTTGCACTTAAATTATTTGTTTTAGAGTAGATTGGCCATCCAAGTACACGGATTAAGATCGTAATAACTAATAATCCAACCACATAGTAACTACCGGCTATACTACTTACAAAATAAATTAAATCTGCAATCCGACGAACGATCCATTGAACCCAACCAAAACCTCCATCAGCATCTAACCCTTGTGTATAATGATCTGTGTTACAGCCTGATAATACAAATACAATACCTAATACTAAAAACAATAATACTATTTTCTTCGAATTTCTCATTGATTACACCTCATCGTAATTCTAGTTTTGTCATCGATTGTTCGAGCACTTTCTTTAGTCTCTCAAAAGAAAGTGATTTTGCTGGTGGATGAATGACAATAAAAAAATCATTCAAAGCTTCAATCGTTTGTTGCGAAACAATCATTCGGATACGTCGTTTCATTGTATTACGCTCAACTGCGTTTCCGTATTTTTTTGGTACGCTTATCGCAAAACGAAAATGACGTAGCTCATGGTTTTCTTTTTTAAATAGACTCAAATATTTGTTTCGCACCACCGAACCAGTCTTCATCACATGTTCGATTTCTGCCGCTTTTTTTATCCGAAAAGCCTTTTTCATAATTTACAACTCCTTACTTAAACTAAAAAACACCTGAAAAAATAATCTTATTTTCAGGTGTTTACAGGTTAATATCAAGATTTAAGTTTAAGCAGTTAATTGTTTACGTCCTCGTTTTCTTCTACGAGACAGTATTCTTCTTCCGTCTGGTGATGACATACGCTCACGGAATCCGTGTTTTTTTGCCTTTTTTCTCGTGTTTGGTTGATATGTTCTTTTCATGATCAACACCTCCAATTCATTTGTGAAAAACCATGCTTAACAATTATATATAATATTTGTTACTCTGTCAACACGAACTATACTTTTTTTCACTTTATAATAATTATAAACTACTTTTCCACAAAAAATAACCGCACAACGATTTGATTTCGACATTTTGCATTGTGGAAAAGTGGAAATGTGGATAAGTGTATTTCGTGGAAATGGGGATAACCTTATATCTACTTTATCTAAAGGAAGGAGCCATTGCTAATTCCTTGTAGAAAAGCATAAGTTGAAAAAAGTTTTCCACATTTTTGGTTGATAAATATTTGTTTTTTTTCGTGGTTTAGTATGCTAAACTTATAATGAAAATTGAGGTGATATCATGCAAGAACATCTAGATGTGTGGCAGGAAATTAAAACGCAACTGTCGCTTTCATACGAGGAAGAGTCATATAAAGAAACAATCGATGCGATTGACTCGATTTTCAAAGTGAAGAATAATTACATTTATTTGATCGTAGAAAATGATTTTGTTAAAAAGCGTATTGAACTTGTCTACTTAAAGAAAATGAACCGATTGCTCGAAAACTATGTTTCCGAGCCTTTTCAGTATAGATTGATTACACAGGAACAAGCTGAGAGTGAATTATCCGATCAAAAACACTATTCACCAGTTAAACCCGAAGAGACTTTTGGTAAATCTGGTTTTGGAACAAATTTAAACGTTGGGTATACCTTTGAAAACTTTGTCGTTGGTAATTCAAACCGTTTAGCCTATACTTCCGCAATAAAGATTGCAGATCAACCTGGTATCGTTGCCAATCCACTCTATATCTTTGGTGATGTCGGGCTAGGAAAAACACATCTTATGCAATGTGTAGGAAACTACATCCTTGAAAGTGATATTAATAAGAAGGTTTTATACATTAAAGCAGATCAGTTTGTTGAAGAATACGTAAGACTCGCAAGCAAAAGAAAGTTTGATGAATTTCATAGCCGGTTTAGAGAAATTGATGTTCTCTTAGTGGATGATATTCAGTTTCTGGCTAAAAAAGAAAAATCACAACAAGAATTTTTCAAACTTTTTGAGCTGTTGTTTAACCAACAAAAACAAATTGTTATAACATCAGACCGTTCAGCAAATGATTTAAAAGACATAATGTCTCGGTTGACCTCGAGATTCTTATGGGGGGTTACGGTTGATATTAACCGGCCAGACTTAGATCATCGAATTCGTATTTTAGAAAAGAAAATGATGGCAGAAACAAGTGATAAAGATTTGATTCCTCACAAAGTAATTGAATACATTGCAAGTGTGTTTGACAACAATGTTCGAGAGTTAGAAGGGGCTTTAAAACGTGTTTTATTTTACTGTACAGCTTTTGATTACGAGTTTACAGTGAAAAACGCTGAGATAGCCCTAGAAAGTCTTGTCAAACCAAAAAAGAATAATAAAGATTATTTAAAATCAAAAATAAACAACATTCTTAGTATTGTGAGTGATTATTTCAATATTTCAACCAGCGATTTGGTTTCTAAAAAACGTACAAGAAATTACTTATATCCAAGACAAATCGCTATGTATTTGATAAAAAACTTGTTCGATTTACCTTATAAAAAAATCGGTGGCTATTTTAGCAATCGTGATCATTCAACAGTAATGCATTCTGTAGAAAAAATCACCAACGAAATGAACACCAACAAGAACATCCAAATCGATGTGGAGAAATTGTCGATTAAATGTGGAGAAAACTAAAACAAAATTGAGGTTTTTTCGCTATAATATGGTATAATTAAGTAGATAGGATGTTGTTTCCACATTTCCACACAACACCTATAACTAATAATTAAAAACATAATAATAAATAAGAGGTGGTTCGATGCGTTTCGAAGTAAATAAAGATAAACTTCTTTACAATTTAATTATTGCTCAGAAAGCTTTATCTAACAAAACCCCAAATCCTGCATTACAAGGGATTAAACTTGATGTTTTTAAGGACTATATTTTGTTAACAACAAGCAACTCTGATATCTCAATAAATATACGCTTAGAAGATAGCAGTTTAAATGTTGAAGAAGAGGGTTCTGTTTTGATTCCTGGGAAATACTTTATCGAGATTGTTCGTAAACTTGATGGACAAAATGTCGAGATGTCTTACTTAGATGATAATTTACTTAGAATTGAAGCAGATCACTCAGACATTACTCTAAATGTATTAGAACTAGATGATTATCCTAATCTTGTTTTTAAAGAAAAAGAAGATTTCATTAAAATTAATGTCAGAACTCTAAAGACCATCATTCGCCAAACCGCGTTTGCAACCTCGACGATTGAAAACCGTCCGATTTTAACAGGGGTTAATTTTAAGATTGATGGAAACGCATTAACAAGTGTTGCTACAGACTCATATCGACTCAGTCAAAAAACAATTGAGCTAGAAGATAGTTATGATGCGATGCAAGTCATCATTCCAGGAAAAAGTCTTGAAGAGCTGATGAAGATTCTAGAAAATAATCAAGACCACGTGGAGGTCCACTTCGATCAATCCCGC
This sequence comes from Candidatus Izemoplasma sp., assembly GCA_007117625.1. Lineage (GTDB taxonomy): Bacteria > Bacillota_I > Bacilli_A > Izemoplasmatales > Izemoplasmataceae > SLQR01. The sequence continues at coordinate 6,129 of SKGE01000097.1, forward strand.
GTTCTCTTTAAATATAACAATGTTTTATTTTTATCACGGTTACTTGAAGGAAACTATCCAGAAACCTCAAAACTTATCCCTCAAGAGTTTCCTGTTAAGATTAAGTTTAATAAAGAAGCATTGCTCACTGCCATCGAACGTGCAAGTTTATTATCGAGCAAAGATGGTCACAATGCTATTGTTAAACTTAACTTAAGACAAGATGATACGGTTGAAATTTCTTCAAATTCACCAGAAATTGGTCGAGTGCTCGAGGAAGTATATCCCGTTGATGAAGTTGTCGGATCGCCTATTAAAATCGCTTTTAGTTCAAAGTATATCATGGAAGCGTTAAAAGTGTTTGCCTCGAGTGAGGTCACGGTAAGTTTTACCGGAGAAATTCGTCCATTTATCATCACAGGGGAATACGATAACCAAATGTTACAGTTAATTTTACCTGTTAAAACAGATTAAATTTGACAAAGGCTCGAAAGAGCCTTTTTTTATGTGTATTGTTCATGTAATTCCTTGTCTATTACTAACATATATTATATAATATATATAAGTATATATATGAAAGAGTGGTTTTTATGAATGAAGTAAAAATACATACGGAATACATCACTTTAGGTCAATTGTTGAAGTTTCAAAATATTGCCGCATCCGGGGGAGATATTAAAGCGATTTTATCCACCCAAGAAGTTCTTGTCAACGGCGAACCTGAAAACCGTCGGGGAAAAAAACTTTATGCTGGTGATGTTGTTGAGATAAAAACGGTTGGCATTTTTAAAGTCGTTCAATGATTATAACATCATTACAATTAAACAATTACCGATGTTATGATGCATTGCAGTTTAAACCTCATAAAAACCTTAATATCCTCATTGGAGATAATGGCCAAGGTAAAACAAGTATCTTAGAAGCAATTCACGTCCTTGGTTTATCGAAATCTCATAAGTTTAGCAAAGATGAAGATTTAATTCAAGTTGGTGCTTCACACGCAAATATTCAAGCGGAGATAGATTTTCAAGGAAAACATACACTTATGAACATGGTTATCTCAAAAACAGGTAAGAAAGCAAAATACAACAAAATTGAGATGTCCAAACTAAGTGACTATATTGGGATACTTAACTTGGTTATGTTTTCACCTGAAGATATTGATTTGATTAAGGGGAGTCCAAGGGAAAGAAGGCGGTTTCTCGATATCGATCTCGGACAGTTATCGAAACCGTACATGCTAAACCTTCAGCACTACCGAAGACTTTTAAAAGAACGAAACGATGTTTTAAAAGGGCTTGCAACAAAACAAAAGTACGATGAAGTCACTTTAGATATAATTACCGATCAACTCATTCATTACGCTGAAAAGATTATACGAACACGAGAAGGCTTTCTTAAACAACTACAAGAAAAAGTCCAAAAGATTGTACCGAAGCTTACGGGTGATGCTGAAAACATAAACATTGAATATGTTCCGTCGATAAAAACTAACCTTAAAGAAATGTATGAAAAAAAGAAGCGATTAGACATTTTGCTTCAATCAACACAACAAGGTCCACACCGAGATGAAGTAAATTTTTTGTATCAAAACCAACCGATGAAAAGCTTTGCCTCTCAAGGTCAAATGAGAACTCTTGTTATTGCTTTAAAACTTGCGGTGTTTGAGCTCATTAAAGAGACGAAAAAGCGCCTACCGATTATTTTGTTAGACGATGTCTTTAGCGAGTTAGACAAACACCGGCAGAAAAAGATTCTTGAAGTTTTTAACAATACCGCACAGGTATTCATCACAACCACCCATATTGATCATATAAATATTGACACCAGTTCCAGCTATCAAACCATCGAAATCGAAACTGGAAAAATCAAAGGAGTGAACCATCATGGATAAAAAACATTATGATTCAAGTAACATTCAAATCCTCGAAGGGTTAGAAGCCGTTAAAAAACGTCCAGGTATGTATATTGGATCAACAGGACCTAGAGGCCTTCACCATCTCGTTTGGGAAATTGTTGACAACTCAGTTGACGAAGCATTAGCGGGTTATGCCAGTGAAATTATTACAGATATTTTAGACGGTGATATCGTACGTGTACAAGATAATGGCCGCGGAATCCCGATTGATATTCATCCGAAAACCAATCGACCAGCCGTTGAAACCATTTTAACAACGTTGCATGCGGGCGGTAAATTTGATAACCAAAGCTATAAAGTGTCTGGTGGCTTACACGGTGTTGGTGCGAGTGTCGTTAACGCATTGAGCAGTTGGCTAGAAGTGAATATTTATCGCGATGGGACACATTATCGCCAACGCTATGAATACGGGATAGCAACCACCGATTTAGAGACGTGTGGAAGCACAGAAAAAACTGGAACGATGATTACTTTTAAAGCGGACCCTGAAGTTTTTAAAGAGACCACGGACTATGACTATGAAATCCTACGCTTACGCATCCAACAAATGGCGTTTTTAAACAAAGGCATTACCTTCCAAATCAATGATCACCGCCAGACAACTCCGGTGTTTAAAACCTATCACTACGATGGTGGAATTAAAGAATATGTACAATATTTAAATAAAAACAAAGAGCTTTTACATCAAGAAGTTATCTACTGCGAAGGTGAAATTGAAGATATCATTGTTGAAATTGCGATGCAATACAACAATGGGTTTGCTCAAAATATTTTCCCGTTCACAAACAATATTCATAATTTAGAAGGTGGAACCCACGAAGAAGGGTTTAAAATGACCTTAACACGGCTCCTAAATAGTTATGGTAAAGCCAACAACTTATTTAAAAAAGACGAATCATTTGTTGGTGAAGATACCCGTGAAGGACTTACCGCAATCATTAGTATTAAACATCCGGATCCTCAGTTTGAAGGACAGACCAAGTCTAAACTTGGAAGTACTGAAGTGAGACGAATTGTTGCTCAAATTCTTAGTGAAGGGTTAGATAGACACCTCCTTGAAAATCCAAATGATGCTAAAATCATTATCGAAAAAGCACTCCTTGCATCACGTGCACGCTTAGCTGCAAAAAAAGCAAGAGAGGCAACGCGACGCAAAAATCCGCTCGATAGTTTGGGATTTGCGAGTAAATTAGCCGATTGCCGCAATAAAGATCCTAAAAAATCTGAACTGTATATTGTTGAGGGTGACAGTGCCGGGGGGTCGGCTAAGCAAGGGCGCGACTCTGAATTCCAAGCGATTTTACCACTTCGCGGAAAAGTTTTAAATGTTGAAAAAGCCCGTTTGGATAAAATTCTCGGGAACAAAGAAATTTTGTCGATGATTACCGCGTTTGGAACTGGAATTGGTGAAGACTTTAACGTGGAAACCTCACGTTATCATAAAATTGTCATCATGACCGATGCCGATGTCGATGGTGCTCATATTCGCACGTTATTGTTGACGTTTTTATTCCGTCATATGAAGCCGCTCATTGAAAAAGGATATGTCTATATCGCTCAACCACCGCTTTATAAAATACAACAAGGGCGACAAATTGACTACGCATTTACCGAAAAAGAACTTACTGAAAAACTTAAAGAAGCTTCGAGTAGAGCATCAATCCAGCGCTATAAAGGTCTTGGAGAAATGAATCCAGAACAACTTTGGGAAACAACGATGGACCCAACCACGAGAACCCTTTTAAAGGTTTCTTTAGAAGATGCCATGGAAGCCGATCATGTTTTCAGTATGTTGATGGGAGATGAAGTCGCTCCAAGAAAAGACTTTATCCAGGAAAACGCTATATATGTACAAAATCTTGACATTTAGGAGAGTAAATGATGGACGCTAAAATATTAAATACAATGCAACCGCTCGATTACGATAAAATATCTGAAATAAACATCACCAATGAAATGAAAAACTCATTTTTAAGCTATGCGATGAGTGTTATCGTTTCACGGGCCTTACCCGATGTACGAGATGGGTTGAAACCGGTTCATCGTAGAATCCTTTATGGAATGGATGAACTTGGCGTACACCCAGGGAGTTCTTATAAAAAGTCTGCCCGTATCGTTGGGGATGTTATGGGGAAGTATCATCCGCATGGTGATTCTGCCATTTATGATGCGATGGTCCGTATGGCACAGCCGTTCAGTTATCGATATCCGTTAGTTAATGGTCACGGAAACTTTGGATCTATTGATGGAGACGGAGCAGCAGCGATGCGTTATACCGAAGCAAAAATGCATAAAATCGCCGCAGAAATGCTTTTAGACATAAAAAAAGATACCATTGATTTCGTTGAAAACTATGATGGAACAGAAAAAGAACCGAGTGTTTTACCAAGCAAATTTCCCAATCTACTCGTGAACGGATCTACAGGGATTGCAGTTGGGATGGCAACGAATATTCCACCGCACAATTTAACCGAAGTCATTAATGGCGTTTTAGCCTATATCGAAGATCCTTCTTTATCCATCGATCATTTAATGGAAATCATTACAGGTCCTGATTTTCCAACAGGTGGAACGATTATGGGATTAACGGGATTAAGACAAGCCTATGAAACGGGAAATGGCTCTATTAAGGTACGCGCTAAGGCAGACATCACAGAGTCAAAAACCGGTAAAAAAACCATTACAGTCACTGAAATTCCATTTCAAGTAAACAAAAGTCGTCTGATTGAAAAAATCGCTGAACTTGCAAAAGAAAAGCGTATTGAAGGAATTACCGACCTCAGAGACGAATCGAATCGAAACGGAATTAAAATTGTTATGGAGTTACGCAAAGATGTCAACGCAGAAGTAACGTTAAACAACCTTTATAAATTTACACCCCTTCAAACTTCATTTGGGATCAACATGCTCGCACTCGTCAACAACCAACCAAAAATTTTAAATCTAAAAGAAATGGTGCAGTACTATGTTGAACACCAAATCGAAGTCCTTACAAGAAAATCACAGTTCGATCTAAATAAAGCCGAAGCCCGTGCACATATTTTAGAAGGGCTATTAAAAGCGCTCGATCAAATTGATGAAGTTATCGAAGTAATTAAAACAGCGTATGACGATGCTGAAGAAAAACTCATCGAACGCTTTGAACTTTCAGAAGCGCAAGCCAAAGCTATCCTTGAGATGCGTTTACGCCGATTGAGTGGGTTAGAACGCGAAAAGTTAGACCAAGAACTCAGTGATTTGGTTCAAACTATCGAATCTCTTAAAGCGTTATTAGCGAGTGAGTCGTTACAGTTTAAAGTAATCAAAGAAGAACTCGAAAAACTAAGAGATACCTTCGGTGACGAACGCCGCACAGAAATTTCATTAGCACAAGACTTAGATATCGAGGACGAAGACTTAATTCCAGAAGAAAACGTCATTATCACCATTACCCAAAGTGGGTATTGCAAGCGTATGAACATAGAGAGTTACAAAACACAAAATCGCGGAGGTAAGGGACTTACCGGTATTAAAACAAATGATGACGATGTCGTAGAACACATTATTCACACATCGACCCATGATTTTTTACTGTTCTTTACAAACTTAGGACGCGTCTACAAAATCAAAGGGTATAAAATTCCGATATATGGACGTCAATCAAAAGGCCTACCACTCGTCAATATGCTAGCGTTAGAGAAGGGTGAAACGGTTCAAGCGATCGCCAACATACACGATTTTGATGCGGATGAATATATCTTCTTCGTCACAAAAGCCGGAGTCGTGAAACGCACGCATGTACAAGCATTTAAAAATATCAGAACCTCAGGGATTCGCGCTATCAACTTACGCGATGATGATGAGTTGTTAGATGTAAGGCTTACCCATGGTAACCAAGATATTGTCATTGGGGCCTCTAATGGAAAAGCAATTCGCTTTAATGAAACGACTGTTAGAGACATGGGACGCGTCGCAACAGGTGTGATGGGTATTCGCTTAGAAAAACCTGATCAAGTTGTCGGGATGTCGCTTGTCACGAGTGATGAAGATGAAGTATTAATAGTTACGGAAAACGGCTACGGTAAGAGAACTATAATCACTGAATACCGCCAACAAAACCGCGGAGGTAAAGGTGTTAAAACACTTAATGTAACCGACAAAAACGGACAGTTAGTGAAACTAAAAAGTGTCTCTGGAGAAGAAGATGTTATTATCATCACCAACAAGGGAATGATGATTCGAGTTCCAGTATCTCAAATAACGACAAGCAGTCGAGCGACACAAGGTGTAAGGTTAATGCGATTAAATGAAAACCAAAAAGTCGCCACCGTTGCCATCGTTCCAAAAGAAGAAGAGATTGAAGAACAAATTGAAGAAGTTATTGAAGCCCAACAAGCAGTTGTTGAGGATGAGGTTGAAACCATTGAAACAACTCAGTCAAACGATGCGGAGGAAAAACCATCAACCGAAGATGAAAATCCAAAGCTTAGTCTCTTTGATGACGAAGAGTAATTGACAAACACAGAAACCTTTGATAAACTGCACATATAAATCAGTGATGAGGATAAGTATTATAGTGAGTGTTAAAGAGAGCTGGTGGGCGGTGTAAACCAGTACATAGCTATAAGAAATCTACCTTTGAGAGGAACTAACCATTCCCGGTACATACCGTTATCATATTGAGTGGGTGAGTATTCACCAACTAGGGTGGCAACACGGATATTCAATCCGTCCCTTTATGGGGCGGATTTTTTTATTATACAAGGAGGATTCTAAAATGTTAGATTTAAGAAAAGTAAAAAAAGAGTTAGAACCCATTATTGAACGACTGTCTCTTCGCGGGGGAGATTTCAGGTACTTAAGAGAAATCATTACCCTCGACCAAGAACGCCGTGATATCATTGTTCATTTAGAGCAGTTAAAAGCCGCAAAAAATGAAACCAGCAAGAAAATTGGTCTATACAAACGCGAAGGAAAAGATGTTCGACCTATTTTAGAAAGTATTGAATCAGATAAAGAAAAAATCTCAAGTCTCGATCAGCGTCTTAAATCTATCGACAGCACGATCGACGAGATGCTTTTAAACACGCCTAATATTCCCCATCAAGAGATCCCTGTAGGGAAGGATGAAAGTGAAAATATAGTTATTAAGAAAGTTGGAGATCTACCAACTTTTGACTTCGAACCGAAACCACACTATGAAATCGGGGTAAATTTAGGGTTGTTTGATTTTGAACGTGCGACTAAAATAGCCTCAAGTCGTTTTGTGGTTTACAAAGGACTAGGCGCAAGGTTAGAACGTGCTTTAATAAGTTTTATGATGGACTTACATACCGAGAAACATGGCTATAAAGAACTTCTATTACCATACATCGTTAATCAAGATTCAATGACTGCAACTGGGCAACTACCTAAGTTTGCTGAGGATGCCTTTAAACTAATTGATGACCGTCATCTGTATCTCAACCCTACCGCAGAAGTCCCAGCCATCAACATGCACCGGAATGAAATTATTCCTTTAGAAGAGCTCCCCATCCATTACTCAGCCTTTACAACAGCCTTTCGACAAGAAGCAGGCAGTGCAGGACGAGACACTAGAGGTATTATTAGATTGCATCAGTTTAATAAAGTGGAACTGATTAAATTCACAACACCGGATGACTCATATAAAGCCTTAGATGCGATGCTAGCTGATAGTGAAGCGGTTTTAAAAGCCCTTAAATTACCGTATCAAGTCATTGAACTGTGTAGTGGTGACTTAGGATTTTCTATGGCAAAGACTTATGATATCGAAGTATATATTCCAAGCCAACAAGGATACCGAGAAATCGGAAGCATATCAAATGCTGAAGACTATCAAGCGCGTCGAGGAAACATTAAGTTTAAAAGAGCCCGTGATGCTAAACCGGAATATGTTCATACTTTGAATGGTTCAGGACTCGCCGTTGGAAGAACCGTTGTGGCGATTTTAGAAAATTATCAACAAAAAGATGGTACAATAGTAGTACCGGAAGTTTTAAGACCGTATATGAATACAGACAAAATTAAGTAGGAGGAACGTATGTTTAACAAACAAGATACATTCAAGTTAACAGAAGAAACAAAAACAGTTATTACCTCTAAACAAAGCGATAACCCAGTTGCCAAAATGGTGATTGAAAGTTTAGGTATTACCGTAGAGGATTTAGGAGATGAAGCCTTTTTAAAAGTCCAAAGCCTAGGAAAAATACCCGCTAAATATGTTGTTTTTATTGATGAGCCTGCCCTTAGTAACACTAAGAAATCAAAGAAAATTCTATCGGGTCTCGCCGCTCTAAAAGAAGACAGCATTGTGTTGTTAGATAGTTTCGAAGAAACCAATGTCTCTGAACTTTTTGAGCTTATAACAAAATCACAATATCGATTTAATAAGTTCAAAACAGAAGATCAACCAAAAACAAACATCATCACCTATACAACGACAAAAGATTTACAAGCATTAGTTCACCAAGGGATTGTTTTTGGAGAAGCAATTAATCACACCAAAGAGCTGATTAACACCCCGTACAACTATTTAAATGCCGAAAAACTTGCGGAGTATGCAAAGGCTTTAAACAATATTCCTGGTGTGACAGTAAAAATCTATGAAAAAAGTGATTGTGAAGCAATGAATATGGGGGCTTTCTTAGGGGTAAATAAAGGAAGTACTGATGCACCAAAACTCATTCATATAGAATATCTTGGCAACCCTGATCACGATGAAAAAACGGCGCTTATCGGAAAAGGTGTTATGTATGATACAGGCGGATATTCTTTAAAAACACCGCAAAGTATGCCATCGATGAAAATGGATATGGGTGGTGCTGCAACTGTATTAGGTGCGATTGAAGCGATCTCAAGATTAGAAGCTAAAGCAAATGTAAGTGTCGTTGTCGCAGCAACAGATAACCGCATCGGTGATAACGCGGTCGTACCGGATGATATTTTAACCTCGGCAAAAGGCTTAACGATAGAAATTGTTTCAACCGATGCAGAGGGAAGATTAACTTTAGCTGATGCTTTATGGTTTGCACAAGAAAAAGGTGCAACGCGGATGATTGATGTCGCAACCCTAACCGGCGCGGTTGTTGCGGCACTTGGTGATGCATACACCGGCGCATTCACAAATGACGAAGCCTTTTTACACGAAGTGCAAAATGTAGCCAAACAAAACAATGAAGATATATGGCATTTACCAATTCATGAAAAGTACCGAGAGGAACTAAAAAGTTTTTCTGCGGACATCTCGAACAAAGGTGGCCGGATGGCAGGTGCATCGATTGCGGCGGCATTCTTAGAGAAGTTTGTCGACAACAATCGTCCTTGGATCCACTTAGACATTGCCGGGACTTCTTACAACAGTAAAGAAGGTGCGACAGGACGAGTTGTTAAAACCTTAGCGAAACTATTTGTTTAATAAAAAAACGTAGACTTTTTCATCAAGTCTACGTTTTCTTTATAGCTGAAACAATCGCATCGGTTACTTCTAGGTAATCTTCCTTTGTTAAGGAATCGGCATAATTCGCAAAACCTATTTGCAAAGAATCGCTTGAATAGCGAGGAAGTAAATGTATATGAAAATGATTTACGGTTTGTAGCGGTTTTTCGGTGTTGTTTACGAGGTTTAACCCAATCGGTTTAAACGCCTTTTTTAAGGCATTTGCAACCATTGGCACCACGGAAAAGATTTCACTTGCATCTTCAGAACTTAACTCATAAAGATTTGCCACATGTTTTTTTGGAATAAGAAGGGTATGACCTTTAGTCGTTTGCGAGATATCTAAAAATCCTAATACTTTGTCATTTTCATACACTTTGTAAGCGGGAATGTCGCCGTTTACAATTTTACAAAATATACAATCCATAATAACCTCCTATTTTTTAATGATTTTTAGTATGTCATCCATTGTTTTAAACATATAATCAGGGGATACTTTCTGTAAGTGGGCTTCGCCTTTAATACTCCAAGCAACACCACCAGTAGAAATGCCAGCGTGCTTACCGGATAATATATCACTTTGGTTATCACCAATCATCATCGCTTTGGGATTTTTGAAATGCGCTAAGGCGCGTAAAACAGGCTCTTTATCTGGTTTTGGATTTTTCACATCATCTAAGGCGATAAATACATTGAAGTATTTCTCTAATCCAAAATAGCGGAAACTAGGGAGTGCAGCACTTTTGTATTTAGAAGTTACAATTGCTAGGTTGATTTTTTCTTTTTTAAGCGTTTTTAAAATTTTTATTACGTTAGGATACAAAGCGATATGTTTCGACTCGTGTTTTTGATAGTATGTTCGATAGTGAGATATTAATCGCTCGATAACGAGTGCATCATCGGTGTATTTAGCAAAAATAACACGAAGCGGCGGCCCGATATCTTCTATAATTTGACTTCTAGCAACTTTTAAGTTTGGAAACACCGATTTAAAGGCATGTTGGTAACTTTTAATGATAATCTCATTACTATCAATTAACGTTCCATCAAGGTCAAACAAAATGGTATCAATGTTTTTCATAGTATCACCCTGAATCTATTTTAACATAGGTTTAAAGATATCAGGGTTTGTTTTGGATTATCGTTGCAATTTACGGTTGTTTTTACTACAATATAGTCGATAGGAGTGATATTAGTGGCGAATATAATGGAAGAGTTAAAAGCGAAAATTAAAGGGAAAGCGATTCGTATTGTGTTTCCAGAAGCGAGCGACACAAGAATCATCGAAGCAGCACAAAAACTTGCTGAGGAGAAACTCATCATTCCAGTTTTAATTGGAAATGAAGAAGCTTTAGGTAGTATTAAGGGTTGTGAAGTTCTTAATCCCGAAACATCTCAAGATTACAACGAGTTTGTTCAGGCATTGGTTGAAAGGCGCGCAGGGAAGTGTACTTATGAAGAAGCGCAAGAAGTACTCAAAAACCACAATTACTTTGGAACAATGCTCGTATATATGAACAAAGCACAAGGACTTGTAAGTGGAGCGATTCACTCCACTGGAGACACGGTGCGTCCAGCCTTGCAAATTATCAAAACAAAGAAAAATGTCAGTAAAACCTTTGGATATTTCTTAATGTTAAGAGATGACGAAAAATACATTATGGGAGACTGCGCAATAAACCCAAACCCTGATGCTAAAACACTTGCTGAGTTTGCGATCGAATCCGCAAAAGCTGCAGAAATGTTTGGACTAGAGCCTCGTGTTGCGATGTTATCTTTTTCAACAAACGGAAGTGCGGATACCGATGAGACAAATAAGGTACGCGAAGCTGTCAAGATCGCGAAAAGCCAAAATTCAGGGTATCACATCGATGGAGAAATGCAGTTTGACGCTGCGTTTGTAAAAAGTGTCGGTGAGAAGAAGTTCCCAGAGAGTCACGTCGCTGGAAACGCTAATACCTTTGTCTTTCCAGACCTAAATAGTGGTAATATCGGTTATAAGATAGCACAAAGGCTAGGAAACTTTGAGGCGGTAGGACCGATTTTAGCGGGATTAAATAAACCGGTTAATGATTTATCACGCGGATGTAGTTCTCAAGATGTGTACAATACGGCAATTATTACCGCTGCACAAAGCCTAATGGACTAAAGCTCTTGTGAGCTTTTTTCTTTTTATGCTATAATAAAACAAAGCGTGGTGATAATGTGAAAAAATGCTGGATTATATACAACCCTATGAGTGGTAAAAAGAAGTTCAAAAACCACATCCAAAAAGTACAAGATACACTTAAAACAATGGGGTATACCACTGCGGTAAAACCAACTAAAAGAGCGGGGCATGCAACCGCTTTAGTTAAAGAAGCATGTTATGAGAAAATCGAGATGATATTAATCTCTGGTGGAGATGGAACCGTTAACGAGTGTGTCAATGGTCTAGCAGGGCAAAGGTTCAGACCCAAAGTCGCATATATTCCTTCGGGAACAGCATGTGATATTGCAAATACATTAGGAATCCCAAAAAATGTAGATAAGGCTTTGGAAATCATCAAAAAAGATCACCATGTTGACATGGATATTGTAAAAGGCTCACACGGGTACTTTGTCTATGTCACTGCGATTGGTAATTATGTTGATATAAGTTATGTCACACAATCTAAGTTAAAACGAATCTTTGGATACGCAGCCTATATCTTTACAGGGATTAAAGAGTTTTTTACGATTCCTATGATAAAAACTGAAATCGATTATGATGGCGGAAAACTCAAAGGATATTTCTCCTTAATCATGGTTATTAATTCGCGTCGTGTGGCGAGCTTTAATATTGTAAAGAAACCAGTGCTTGACGATGGAAAAATCGATATTGTTGTTTATAGATATATCCCGTTGTTAAACAATCTTATATATCTTGTTTCGTTTCTCTTTAGCCCTAAAAAAATGGTTGGTGTGAAACGTGTTCAAACCTCGCGGGCGAAGCTCTATACAGAGCATCATCATAAATGGAATATCGATGGCGAAGCTGCAAATTCAGGCAACCAAGAAGTTATGGTTGTTCCCAAGCATTTAAAAATAATTATTAATGAAAAAAAAGCTGGAGAGTACTTCAAACACCAGTAGGAGTTTTATTATGAACAAAGTTCCATTTAAAGAAATTATTGTCGTCGAAGGCCATCACGATGCTGCTAAAATTAAACAAGTGTATCCAAATGCGGAAACCGTCACAACCAACGGGGCGGAAATATCTATTAAAACCCTTAAATTACTTGAAAAACTGCAATATGAACGAGGACTAATACTCATGCTTGATCCCGATTATCCAGGCGAAAGAATTCGGCATCAAATCAATCAATATGTTGGGCCAACCAAGCACGTTTTTCTACCAAAACACAAGTGCATCAGTTCTAATAAAAAGAAAATCGGTATTGAACATGCCGATTATAAAGTAATTAAAGAAAGTCTTGAAAAACATGTCCATATCTCCCATAAAGAAGGTAAACATATTACGATAGAAGATATGATTCGACTCCGTTTAACACTTACCGAAGATGCTAAAGAACGTCGCAAAAGAGTATGCGACGCTTTTTATCTCGGAGACTGCAATGCGAAAACATTGCGAAAAAGATTAAACATGTTTGAGATATCAAAAGAAGCCATTGAAGAGGTGTTAAAATGAGACAGTCGAATCCTAAAAATGTAACCAACATCCTAAGAGAACATAACCTTAGGATTAAAAAGAAGTTTGGACAAAA
>SKGE01000098.1 GCA_007117625.1 Candidatus Izemoplasma sp.
CCAGAATCACCAGAAGCCTACATCCATCGAATTGGAAGAACAGCAAGAGCTGGTGCAGTTGGAAGTGCGATTACATTCTGTTCCAAACAGGAAACGCATTTGATCAAAGCGATCCAAAATCATATCGATCAAAAACTCCCAATCAATGCCGAGCATGATTATCTAGAGCGTACCCCAAATAAAAAACAAGAAAAGCCACACATCAAAAAGCACAATAAGAATAAAAACAAACCGTTTTATGCAAAGCAAGCAAAACGTAAGAGAAGAACCTATCATAAAGTAAAACATGCTTAACCATAAAGTGCTATCCAAAGCACTTTTTTTATGCAAAAGATTAATATGAAAGCGCAATCGCTATTCCGATTGGAGTTCAAACAAATCCTGAGTTTATGCCAGTTATTATTACAGCGTTCCTTGGTGGAACGGTATTTGGAGATCACTCTTCACTGGTCTCAGATACAACGGTGTTATCCGCAACAGGTGCACGATCTACGCTACACGCGCATTTTATCTCACCGGTTCCTTATGCGTTAGTCACTGCTGGAATTGCCGGGTTTGGATACTTAGCGTTTGCGATTTTCCAAAGCGTATGGCCTGCCTACATTGTTATCATTATTTTGCTTGTGCTCTTTGTTAGAATCTTTAAGACCGTTGAGACTGAAACGGTTGAACACGAAGGTTGATATAAAATGTAGAAATGGGGAGGAAACTCCCCATTTTTTTATGTAGATATGATATGATTAAGCTGAAGTTTTAGGAGGTATATTATGATATCAGTCATTAAAGCGTTGGTGAAGTTTCGCGATCAGCGTCAATGGAAAAAGTTTCATACACCAGAGAACTTAGCAAAGTCAATCATCATCGAAGCTGGAGAGCTTCTAGAGAATTTTCAATGGAAAAATCAGGCACTTGATTTAGAAAATGTTAAAGAAGAAGTTGCCGATGTGATGGCGTATTGTTTACTATTATGTGAACATTATGGGTTTGACCCAGAAGTAATTTTAAAAGAGAAAATTGCTAAAAATGAAGCAAAATATCCTGTAGAAACCGTCAAAGGTAAGTCGACGAAGTATAATCGTTATAAGTAATTCACAGTTATAGGTATATAAAACATAGAAATAATGCTACAATATAGATTATTCATATGAGGTGTGTGCATGGAAAAAGTTGTAAGAATATGGGTAACCTTGTTGCAAGTGCTCTTTTATATTTTTTCAGGGTTGACCGTCATTGCGTTTGTATTTTGGTATTTTGGCATGCGCGAGTTTTCGAATGTGGTTAATACCTTTTTAATCACACTCGCATTTTTATTTTCCTATATGGTATTTTATCGAATCTATACCATTGTCTTTAAAAAAGACGATTATAAAACAATTCCAGAACATTTAGACGCATTAAAAGGAGAAGGCACAAACGATTAAGTATCGTTCGTGCCTTCTTTTTTTTAGATAACAAAGTTTCCGTCTTTCATAATCGTTACTTTCTTACCATCTTTAGTGGTTCCAATCACTTCTAAGTCTTCACTTCCAAACATGAAATCAGAATGTGCCATCGAATGGTTATATCCAAGCGCTTTAAGGCTTTCTTGGTCTAAACTGGTTCCATCTTTAACATTCATAGGGTAGGCTCTACCAAGTGCCATATGACATGATGCGTTCTCATCAAACAGCGTGTTTAAGAATAAAATGCCTGAGTTTTGAATTGGTGAATCATGGGCGATTAGTGCTATTTCACCCAAGTAGCAACTTCCTTCATCAAACTCGATGAGATTTTTCAAGGTATCTTTTTCTTTTTTGGCATCGTAATCGACGACTTTACCGTCTTTAAAAACTAACCAGAAGTCTTCAATTAAGTTTCCTTGGTAGTTGAGTGGTTTTGTGGCGACAACTTTACCGTTTGTGCCTGTTTTATGTGGCATGGTGAAGGTTTCTTCTGTAGGAATGTTTGGATTAAACTTAACCCCTTTGGTCGTTACTTCATCGCCACCAGCCCAAACGTGGTTTTCAACAAGTTTTAAGGTTATGTCTGTTCCTAAACTATTTTTAAATGATAGTGTTTCAAACTGATAATCGTTTAAAATTTTATTGTGTTTTGATAACGTATCATTGTGTGCTTCCCAAGCTTGTACAGGATCGTTATCTTCGGTGACGCGGCAAGCCTGGAAGATTGCATTCCATAAAGCTTCGTTGGCTTCTTCACCTTTTAAATCTGTAAAGACTTGTTCACTCCAAACCGTATTTGGAGCAGCAACAATTGTCCACTGCGTTTTATTTCCCATCATATGGGTTTGGAAAAAAGACATTTTTTTCATTGCCGCAATCCCTGCACGTTGCATTTTTTGCGGATCAATGCCTTTGTTTAATCCTGGTACAGGTGAAGTAATACTGATAAAGCATGCGCCTGAATCGACGGCGTATTGTGCTTTATTGACCACGTATTCAGGAATGTCTTCAAGGGTTTCTACCGATTGGTGTGCGTAGCCTAAGCGTGAAACGATATCATCAGACCAATCGACGCTAACTTTTCTAGCACCTGCTAAATAGGCTTGTTTAACAATTTCTCGAACTAAGCTTTGATTCTCGGTTGTCGCTCTAACGACAACGTGTTGATCTTTTTGTACGTTCGCTCCAACATTGACTGCGAGTGCGGCGTACTTTTCTAACATAGATTGTTTTGGCATCTTGATTCTCCTTTCAATTATCTCTAGTATAACATTTTTTGCTTTAATATGCGGATTTTATTGGATGGGTTTGAGGATTGTTTTTGTCGAACTGTTTTAGATATGTAATAACTTCTTTAGTAATATGTGAAGGCGTGCTCGCTCCGCTTGTGACTGAAATATAGTTGAGTGTTTTTAAATGCTCGATATCTAGGTCCTTAATCGATTCAATTCTAGAAGCTTTAACGCCTTCTTTTTCAGAAACTTCAACGAGTTTTTTGGTATTGTTAGAACGTATGTCTCCGACGACAAAACAATGTTCAACGGTTTTGGGCTGTTGCATTACAGCCATTTGTCGAATACGTGTAGCGTCGCATTGTTCCTCAATTAACGTCACATTAGGATATTTTTCTTTAATTTTCTCCGTAAGCTGATAGATATCAAAAAGACTCATCGTCGTTTGATTGGTGATAGCGATTTTCTTGCTTTGCAAGTTAGTATTTTTGATGTCAGTTTCGGTCTCGATAATGGCGACTTTATCCGCATCATACGAGCGCGCTGTTTCACTTTCTGGATGATTGTGTCTTCCGATAAATAAGACGTCGTAGCCATCTTTTAAATAGTCTTTTAAGGTTTCTTGGCTCTTTTTCACATCGATGCAGGTGGTATCAATAATATTAAGGTTTTTTGCTTGAGCTTTTGCAAAGACTTTATCACTTACACCATGGGCTGTGAAAACTACGGTACCAGAATCAATTTCATCGAGTAGTTCTAGACGGGTTTTCTGTTTATCGTTTAAGGTGATAATTCCGAGTTTTTCAAAATCATCAACAATGATGCTATTATGAACGACCATGCCGAGGACATGGACAGGTCTTGGAATGCGTTCGTCTCTAGCTATTTTTCGTAAGGTAGCGATGGCATTGACAACGCCATGGCAGTATCCGCGGGGTGTTAATGCTAAGACTTTCATAGTTGTTCCTCCTTTAAGGTTAAATGATTGGTTTTACAACAGTTTTATTATATAATGAAATAGGTAGAAATGAGGGTTAAATATGCAATTTTATAAAGAATATGTAAATCAAGCAATTAAAGACCTCGGATTTAAGCAACTGACAGAAATACAAGAAATTGTCATTCCTGAGGCATTAAAAAAACGTGATATTATTGGATGTAGCCAAACAGGAAGTGGAAAAAGCCATGCGTTTTTAATTCCAGTTTTTGAACGACTTAACGAATCAAATCCACAGGTCCAAACAGTGATTTTATCTCCAACTCGAGAACTTGCACTCCAGCTTTATGATGCGGTGGTACACATTGCATCATTTTCTGAAACACCGATTGATATTCGACTTTACACCGGTGGTAAAGATCGCGCAAGAGAGATGGAACGTCTCAAAAAACACCAACCACAGATCGTGATCGGAACTCCGGGTAAAGTTTATGACTTAGCGATTAAAGAAAATCTTTTAAAGATTTACACCGCACAGCAACTGATTATTGATGAAGCTGATATGGCACTTGAAATCGGGTTTTTAGACGATATTGATGCGATTGCTCGCACAATGCCAAAATCATTGCAGATGATGGTCTTTAGTGCGACCGTTCCTGAAAAACTGAAACCATTTTTACGGAAGTATCTAGAGAAACCGTTTGAAGTGAATATTGAAGACAAAAGTTTAAGTTCCCTGAACATTACGCATCGCTTCATTCGTGTACTCGATGAGGAAGACCGCGACCGTGGCTTGTTTAAATGGGTCGAACAACTGAATCCGTATCTTTGTTTAATCTTTGCGAACAAAAAAGAAAATGTTGATCGGTTGGCCAAAACGCTGTATCAAAAAAATGAAAATGTCGTTGCTTTACACGGTGATATTCCACCGCGAAAACGTAAGCAAATCCTTAAAGATATTAACCGTTTGAAGTATCAGTATGTTGTCGCTTCGGATATGGCGAGTCGTGGGCTAGACATTGAAGGTGTTAGCCACATCATCAACTACGATTTACCAAAAGATATGGCTTTTTTCGTCCATCGTATTGGACGCACCGGTCGGATGGGCGCAAGTGGAGAGACGATTAGTTTCTTCACGGGTAAAGATGCCCATGCTTTTGAGTTTATAGAAAAACATAACATTAAAATTGAACTCAAAGGTACAAAACCACCGATGAAACAAACCACGAAAAAACGAACCTCAAAACCAAGTATTAAAAAAGACACCAAACCAACTAGAAAGAAACGCAGGTGATAGTATGATTAAAATAGGTTCACACGTCTCTATGAATGGAGATGAAATGTTTTTAGGAAGTGTTAAAGAAGCCACCGCTTATCAAGCAAACACATTAATGATTTATACAGGTGCGCCGCAAAACACAAGAAGAAAGCCGATAGAAAAACTGAATATCGAAGCCGCACAAAAGGCGATGAAAGAAGCGGGGATCAATCCAAAAGATGTCGTGGTTCATGCCCCTTATGTGATGAATCTTGCCAATCCAGACCCAACCAAACGTGCTTTTGCGAAAGACTTTTTGGTCAATGAAATTTATCGCACAGCAGCGATGGGCGCAAAACAGATCGTCTTACATCCTGGAGCCCATGTTAAAGAAGGCGCTGAAACAGGGATAAAGTATATTGTTGAAAGTTTGAATGAAGTTTTAGAGCGAACGAAAGAAGCAGACGTTTTAATTGCTTTAGAAACAATGGCAGGCAAAGGGACTGAAGTCGGAAGAAGCTTTGAAGAACTTGCAAAAATCATCGAAGGCGTGACACGTGATGAACGCTTAAGCGTATGTTTCGATACCTGTCATACCCATGATGCCGGATACGATGTAAAAGAAAACTTTGAAGCAGTCATCGCACAATTTGACCAGCTTATCGGGAAAGAACGCATTAGTGTTTTCCATATTAATGATTCGAAAAATCCTAAAGGTGCAGGAAAAGATCGACATGCCAA
>SKGE01000049.1 GCA_007117625.1 Candidatus Izemoplasma sp.
ACACTTACACCTGTTGGTTGATTATTATCATCGCGCATTTCAAACGGCGGATAGACAAGATTCATCCCTACGCGAAGTGGATCAGCGCCTTCTTCTCGACATACTAGTGCCGATGAGTCATCACCGTTTCCATTTTCACCGTTTCCATTTTCACCATTTGAATCCGTATTACATGCAGCTAAAGCAAAAAAGCCTATGAATACTGTTAAAAACATAAACATTTTTTTCATAAAACACACTCCTTAGTTAATTTTGAATTTATTATAACCAACAATTTAATTTTACACAATTGATTTGCCCATAAAAGCCTTTACATCTATTAATACTTCAATCGATGGCCTAAAATATCAATATCATAACCCTTATGGCTTTGCTTTTTTGTAACCTCTACCAAGTTTAAACTATCATACCCTACTCTTTTTAAAAACCTTAGCATCTCATGATTGTCTGGATGGACATAAACATACAGTTCAGAACCTCCGCGCTTGATCGCCTCGCGCTCACAAAACATAAACAGTGCGCGTGCAAATCCTTGATGACGATATTTTGGTAACACAAAAATCCATTCTAACCAGAAACATCCCTCCACTTCTTTTAACACCGCATACCCAATCAACTGATGGTTTAATAAACACCCATAAACGCTGCGGTCTGGTTTAAAATATCCAGTCAATGTTTCTTTTAAAGCATCATCCGAAATCACTGTGCTCTTTTGATTCAAAGCAGCTAAATGTTCTTCAAATACTTTTACAATGCGTTTAAAATCATCCGTAACATGATCAATCTTCACAACTTCCATTTTTACACCTCTTAATAAAAAAGCACGCAGCTATCATCACTATCTGCATGCTAGTTAATTTAAAAACTCTTTCCTAAAATATTCTTCCAAAAGCATTAACCAAAGCAACGCAGTTATCATCATAAACCTTTGCAAGAGTCCCTGAAACCCTTCAAAGTGTACCATCAAGATTGGCACTAAAATACTGACAATAAAAACTGCAATGGCACTCCACTTAAGCCATTTTTGAGAAACAATAAAGATGACTGAAAATGCAAAAAATGCAAACCCAATGCCCGTTAAAGTCGCAAACAATGAATGCCAATAATCCAGGGTGATATTATTCGTTTCACCAACCAATGATCGGTGTGGAAAAAGACCGCTGCCAATCAAGCCAATCCCAAAAACAATCAAGCAGACGCGTTGGAAATAAAAGTTCCGAAAGACAAGATTACTATCAAAAATAACCAACCCTCCAAGTGCCACAAATACCAGGTTCATCACCCAGTTAAACGGTGCTTTTTGTGCCCCTAAATGACTCGTTGTATTCGAGATGATACTATATTCCGCAAAACTCACAAAAGGAAGTAAGAAAATCACCACAAAAAAGACTAAAAACACATACGGTAATAATAAAACCTTTCTTTCGTCTCTCATCTTTAACTCCTATTTTTTGAAGCTATTTTTAAACCTTGCTGAAAGCACCCGGTCTGTCATTGGCTTATCAAACAAATACCCTTGGAAATACTGACATGATAGTTTTTTCAAGCGCGTAAACTGAGCATCCGTCTCAACACCCTCAGCCGTAATTGAAACCTGCATCGTCTTCGCTAAACTCGTAATCGATTCAACAATCATGAGTGACTTTTCATCGATAAACATATTCCCAACAAAACTGCGGTCAACTTTCAAAATATCAAATGGCAAACGCATCAAATAAGACAACGAAGAATATCCTGTACCAAAATCATCCAAAGAGATCTTTACGCCAAGTTTTTTAATGCCTTCTAACACCGAAATCTTATCTTCAATACTGTTCATCAACTGCGTTTCAGTAATCTCAATATGGAGCAACTCTGGCGCAATTTTCTTTGTTTCTAAAACCTTTTTCAAAGTACTGAAAAAATGCTTATCCTCAAGCTGAATGGTTGAGATATTCACTGAGATAAAGAATGATTTATCATAGGTTTTATTCCACGTTATAACTTGATCGATCGCCGTTTCTAAAACCCAATTACCTACTTCATATATCATACCTTTGCGCTCTAAAATCTTGATCCACTCACTCACACTGACATCTTCAAACATCGGATGGTTCCAACGAAGTAATGCTTCAAGACCGACTATATTCATTTTATCTTCCGTATAAATCGGCTGATAAACAAGATAAAACTGTTTGTCTTTAAATGCCGTCAGCAAGGCCTCTTCCATCATTTGTTCACGCAATAATGCTTCATTCATCGCATCGTTATAATAAGCGACAGAAGTTCCATCCGAACGCTTTGCATCAAGCTTTGCAATCGTCGCTTCATGGATAGCGTGATGGTAATCACTGTCTTGATAATCAATCTCACTAACACCAATACTCGTATTGATGCGGTACTTAACACCATTGATATCAACCATCTCATCCAAAGCATCAATCAATGCCAAGGTACGATCTTCAATCGTTTCAGCTTGATCAACCGTAAGCATCACAATCATCTCATCGCCAAAATAGCGTCCTGCAAGTTCAGCTTTGCGGATGAACGCTAACACTCTAGCGGCAATTATTTTTAACGCTTGATTTCCGGCCTCATAACCACCTAGTGTGTTAATCCGTTTGAAATCATCAATCGAAAGCACACAAATATACGTCTCTTGAGCTAAAGCAGAAGCCTCTGATAACTTCTCTTTTAACTCAAGCATAAAACTGTTTAAGTTATACATCGTGGTAATCGGGTCTTGGTAAGTAAGGCTTTTAATTTTATCAATCATCGTATTAAAGCTTTGTCCTGCACGACCTAGCTCATTGCGGTTATGTGCATCTGCACGCACCGATAAATTCCCAGAAGCTGCTAACTCAAAAGAATGAATTAGTCCTGATATGGGTTTAGATATACCCCTAGAATAAAGTATTGCAAAAATCGTGGTTAAAACAATGAAAACCCCAAGACCAATAGCTACATAAAATAACATAGCATCATAAATAGCGTATGCCTCCGCTAACGGTACCTCAATAACAAAGGTCCAGCTTGGAACCGCTTCAACTTCTGCAAAAACAATCAAATATGATTCGCCATTACTATGATCATAAACAAAACTTCCTTGAGATTCTTTCATCAGTTCTAAAGCTTGATCACTATTAATAATCCAATCACTCATGTGATTGGTGATATCCTTTTCATCATTCGGATAAGCCACAACAAATCCTTCTCCATCTAAAATATACGCAAATCCCGTCTCTAAATACTCAACATCGGCAATCACTTCATTTAAAAACACCGATGTCAGTACAACATTAATCAATCCCACCGTAACCCCTTGATTTTCAATCCGATGCGAAACCGTCAAAATCGGATAGTCTTCCTCAACAAAAGGGCTATAAAAAGGACTTGAGATATAAGATTTTTGGCCATCTTCGATAATGCTTTTAAACTGGTCTTGTTCAGAGATATCAATCTCTAAATCGTTCGTTGCCCAAGCTTGCCCAGTGATATCTGAGACTGTCATATTGCGGTGCTTCTCCAACACCATCGTCGGTAAAAACACTTTGATCTCATCCATATCCATGCTTTGAATCAACGAAGACTGCGCAAGCATTTCAACTAAATCAATCGTCCCTTGAAGTTCCTTGCTTACCTCATCAGCACGAGCCTTAGCAACCTCTTGATTTTGAACTGAAATATATTCTGGAATCTCATTGATTTGGCGCAATGAAAAGAACGCAAAAACAACAAACAATACGACAATAAATCCGAGTAAGTAAACCAACATCTGAGCACGAATACTTTTCATTGTACACCTCACCACCGAGTTCACAAGTTAAAATCATTATAGCAAACAAAGCTTAAAACGAAAACATCATTTATTCCTAAACCATCACAAACGCACGAACAGGTGAAGCCTCTGTTGGTAGTGGCAATGGTACGATAAACAACTGTAATTTAGTCGCTTGTGGTAAAACCTCTAAGCGACACAAATTTTCAACCACAAAGACTTCATTATCAAACAAAAGCCGATGCATTTCATAAGGCGCTTTATCTGGACTCGGTGTATCAAGCCCAATCAACTTAACCCCGCGGTCAATCAACTCTCTTACAAGCTTTTCACTCACCACCGGATAGGCTTGATAATACTTTTTTTCTTTAAAATACTGCGCATGTCCCGTATAAAAAAGCACCGCATCTCCTGGATGTATTCGATCTAATCCATCTATAACATCAATAACCAATTGATCGCGCACATCAAATACCCACGCAGAAAAAACAAAGTCTTGAAGCGAAAAATCCTGAACATTACGACGGTCAGCGGTGAAATGTTGAAAGACATCTAAATGCGTTCCATTGTGGACTGACATCGATACTTCACTAATCGTAAAGTCATCAATTCTCTGTGTTTTCGCACAAAAAGGTTTGTCCCCATCAAAATAAAGCATATCATTATGTAGTGGTTGTGTTAAATCAATTATTTTCATTTCATCACCCGTATTCTCTTATAAAAACCTTCAAAAAACCATAAAATATGATAAAATAACTTCAGTTAACTTAGGAGGTATTCGATGAAACCATTACTTTTTTTAGTCGCAGGGGGCTCAGCTTCAGGTAAAAGTACTGTTGTCTCAGAAATTTTGCAAAAAGCAGGTACAAATGATGTTTTAATCATCAAACATGATGATTATTATTTAGATCAATCCGAGATGAGTTTAGAACGTCGTGCAAAAACCAACTACGACCATCCAAAGTCACTCGATAATAAACTTTTGTATCAACACTTAAAACAACTATTGAACGGTGAAACCATCGAAAAACCTATTTACGACTTCGTTATCAACAACCGTAAAGAAGCAACTGAATGCTTATCTCCTAAATCAATCATCATCGTCGAAGGTATCTTAATTTTAGAAAACGAATCGATTCGAGACCTTGCCGATATGAACATCTATGTTGAACTTGATGATGACACTAGATTTATCCGCCGTTTAAAACGTGACATGGAAGAACGCGGCCGTAGTTTAGACAGTGTTATCACACAATACATCACAACGGTAAAACCGATGTTTCACAGATTTATCAAACCGACCAAACGCCACGCCCACGTCATCATTCCCAACGATCGCAGCCATGATATCGCTGTTGATCTTATCGTCACCAAAATCAAACAATACTTATCACAAAAAGGTTAAAAGCTACTGCGGTAGCTTTTTTTATCGTAACCCGCCATTTACTCCAAGCACTTGCCCACTGATGGAACGACTCTTTAAATCAGCAAAAAATGCACACGCTTGAGCGACATCTTCAGCTTTCACAAGACGACCAATCGGAACACTCTTAATGTATTCTGTTTTATGCTCGTCACTTACAGACTTTGTCATTTCCGTCTCAATTAACCCTGGCGCAACAGAGTTCACCGTAATTCCATATTGCCCAAGCTCACGCGCCAAAGACCGTGTCAAATTATCTAAAGCTGCTTTTGATGCGGCATAGTTTGTCTGCATCGCACGACCATCTTTTG
>SKGE01000105.1 GCA_007117625.1 Candidatus Izemoplasma sp.
ACTCCGAGAGGTCGCATTGCGACTGAAAAAGCCTATAAGCATCTCAAAGTAGCGTATCAAGGTGGGCTGTTTGAATGAAGTTAAAAGAGTTTAGTTATGAACTTCCTGAAACATTGATTGCTCAAAGTCCTTTGAAAAACCGACTTGATTCAAGATTGTTAGTAGTCGATAAAGCATCAGGGGATTTAATCGATGAAAAGTTTGAAAACTTACATCATTACTTAAAGCCTTCGGATGTTCTCGTGATTAATGATACCGCGGTTTTACCAGCAAGGCTAATCGGCACCAAAGATACTGGTGCAGTGATTGAGGTTCTATTACTTAAGCAAGAAGCGGATGATGTTTGGGAGTGTTTGGTTAAAAAAGCAAAAAAGATCCAAGTAGGATCTAAGGTAACTTTCGGAGAGGGCAACCTAACGGCTGAGTGCGTTGAGGTGTTAGACGAAGGTCTTCGTCGCTTTAAAATGCATTATCAAGGTGTTTTTTACGAACTTTTAGACCATTTGGGAGAAATGCCTTTACCACCGTATATTCATGAACGCTTAGAAGATCGCGATCGTTATCAAACGGTCTATAAAAAACATCAAGGAAGTGCCGCAGCACCAACTGCAGGACTGCATTTCACGGAAGCTTACTTAGAAAAACTTAAAGCGATGGGAGTCACGATTGTGACTGTCACACTCCACGTTGGACTCGGTACTTTTAGACCTGTGACGGTTACCGATGTTAAAACCCATAAAATGCATGAAGAGTACTATATGGTTTCCCAAGAAAGCGCAGCGATCATCGCCAAAGCGAAAGCAGAAAATAGAAGGGTCATCGCCGTTGGAACCACCTCGATGCGCACTTTAGAAACTGTAGCTTTAAAACACGGCAATGTTCAATCGGATAGTGGATTTAGTGATTTATTTATTTATCCTGGATTTACGTTTAAAGTGTGTGACGCATTACTAACAAACTTTCACTTACCTGAATCGACCCTTTTAATGTTAGTCAGTGCCTTTGCATCAAAAGATATTATTTTTAAAGCTTATCATCACGCGATTGATGAAAGGTATCGATTCTTTTCGTTTGGTGATGCCATGTTGTTAACAAAAAGCATATCGAAATGATATGCTTTTATGCTTTTAATATAGCGTATAATGGCTTCGTTCGTTTTCCAAAAACCATGAGATAATACGGTAAGATAGAAATGACTAATACAGTCATTAAAAGAACGGGAAGCGATTGATACTCGAGGACAAGCCCTGCTAAGACGATTGCTAAGGGAATCATTGCAGCGCTTAGAGTATCCATAATCGCCATGACTCGGCCGCGAACCTCCTCTTCGATGACACGCATCATCCCAGTCATAAATGGAACATTTAACCACACACTGGCAATCGCTTGGAGGAACAACACCGGCAAGAAAAATGCTAAAAACATCGTATAAGAAATTTGGCTTTGAGTTATTGCAATCATTAAAATTACGACGGAGAAGTTTCCAATCATGAGTGCGGTCAACCCTTGCTTAATATTTTTAACGACACATAATTTTGCTCCGATTGCTCCAATGACTAAGCCGCCGACAAGCATTCCGCTTGAAAAGGTCACATTGACAACGGATAAATGTACAGGATCTTTGTTTAACTGTAAGTTAAAAAGGTACGGCAAGGCATTGGCAAAAATTGGAGTTAATGCAAAGTTGATCATCAAGGCTGCTAACATGAAAGGAAGTAGACCTTGTTTGGATAGGATATAACTGAATCCCGCTTTAAAATCGGTGATAAAGGTTTCTTTTTGGACGTTTAAATCTTTAGATGTTTTCGCGGGGAGATGGATGAACATTTCAGTCACACCACTAATGATAAAGCTAATGCCATTAATCACAAAGATTAGCTCAATCCCTAATAAAGTATAAAACACCCCAGCAAGCAAGACACCAATAATGGTTTGAATGCTCGTGATAAAGCTGAAGAACGCGTTGGCTTGATTTAACGCATCGCGTTCTACAAGCTCAGGTCTCACGGCACCAGCCGCTGGTATAAAGAATGCATTGTTCAATGCCAAAACAACGGTGATGATATATAAAATCAAGAGGAGATAGGTTTCTTGACTAAAGGTGAAAATAAGCAATGCCCCAAGTAATACTGAAATCCCACGAATATAATCTGTAATGTATAGGATTCGAATTTTATGAAGGCGGTCGACGAAGACGCCTGCAATCGGTGTTGCGATGACTTGAATGATGGCACCGAGTGCAATATAAAGCCCTGCCATAAGTGGAGAAGCTGTCAATGATAAGATGAACCATCCGACTGCAAAATTATAAAATGCAGTTCCGATTTGTGAGACGAAGCTTCCCGCAAATAGCAGGGTGAAGTTTTTATTTTTTAGTAGTTCGCGCATCGTTACTCGATGTAAATCTCAACTTTATCGCCATCGCCAGACTCGATATCGACTATTTTTCCGTCGGTTCCTGCTTCAATGGCGTCTAAAATTGCATCAAAATCTAAGTCGACATCCATATCTTTCATTTTATCGAGTTTCATAAAGCCTTTTTTATTCCCGCTTCTAAGTGCAACCTTCGCAAACTCAAGCGGTATTTGAACATTAACTTTATCGCCGTCGTTACTTAAGATCCGAATCTTGAACATTTTAAACGCTTGCTTACGCGTTACCTTGGTTTCGCTAGATCCTTTATCGATGGCACTTAAGAGCTCTGCGCCTTCTTGTGGAGTGATTTGTTTGTTTTGGATCATTTCTAATATTTTTAATTTTTCTTGACTCATGATTTCACCTTCTTTACTTTAATAGTTTTAATGCTTCTTCAGATGTAATTTCACCATTGGCAAGCTTTTGCAAGATTTCATCTTTCTTTTCTTGGTCGGCATCATCGTTCACGGTATAACCAAGGTGTACAATAACTTCATCTAACATTTTCTTTACGGTTGGGTATGAAACGTTTAACTCTTTTTCGAGTTGTTTGATGCTTCCTTTATTTTTAATAAACAACTCAATAAAATAGAGATGGTCTTTTGAAAGGTAGTTAAATTTAGAAAGTTGGAACTGACCGCTAATCTCAGTGTGACAGTTCGTACATTCAAGTTTTGTAACGAATAAATCGTGTTTACATATTGGACATTCACCAATTACATGTTTTTGCATAATAACACTCCTAACGTATTTTTATTTTAATTTTGGCATCCTCTGTGTCAATGTCAATCGTGGTATTTTTTGCGTAGCGAAGATAGGTATAGAGTTCATTCAAATCCAAATCGTTCAATGAATTTTCAGCACGCCACATTTTTTCAGCAACTTCCTGTCTTTTCTCTGGATCAACTTTTTCTAGAGATTTCGTGTTCATCAAACCCTTTTGAACTTTACTATTCATAAGCTTAACGACAATTTTACCAAACCCAATCGGAATCGGTATCGCAAACAAGGTTTTTAAGAACATATTCAGTTTACGCGAACCATTTGGGATCGACATCTTAATTTTAATGTAACGCGCACGTTTAAACCCTTTAAACTCATGTTTCGGGGTTAAGCGCTGCAATGCTTTTTCTGAGGATACTTGACCTTCATACAAGGCATTTAATACATCAAGTTGCTTTTTAGAAGTTGTTTCGATCTGCATAATTCACCTCTTTTGCTACTTTATGCTTTTATTCTATGGTATCTTAAAACATTTGTCAAGTTAAAAGTTAATAAAATTAATATATTTATTAATATAATCAATTTTTAAGATAAAAATATTTAATGAATATCTACAATTATCTTAATTATAATGATTTACAATGTGTAGGATTATGGGTTGCTATGGTATTTTTTCGTGTTATCATATATAATAATATAGAAATCTTTTAAGACATCTAAGGTAAGGTGACAAAATGCAAAAACCCTATCGCGTCGGTATTGATATAGGAAGTACCACTATTAAAGTTGTCGTATTAGATGAAGAAAATACGATTGTATATAAAACTTATGAGCGTCATTTGAGTAGTGTTTCTAAAGCTTTAAGAAAGCTCATGAGAGATTTGAAATCATCGCTTGGTTCTCAAGCGATGCGCTTTAATTTTACAGGGAGTGCGGGACTTCGACTAGCCAAACATATTGGCGCACAGTTCACCCAAGAAGTTATCAGTGCAACCTCAGCGCTCAGACATTATGCAGAAACGATTGACGTATGTATTGAACTTGGTGGCGAAGATGCTAAGATTATTTTCTTTGATGGTGTGAATGTCGAACAACGCATGAATGGAACCTGCGCTGGAGGGACAGGTGCGTTTATTGACCAGATGGCATCACTGCTCGACACGGATGCAGCTGGCGTCAATGAACTCGCAAAAGACTATGAAAAACTTTACGACATCGCTTCAAGATGCGGTGTTTTTGCTAAAACAGACATTCAACCTTTGCTCAATCAAGGTGCTCGTAAACCTGATATTGCCGCATCCATTTATCAAGCGATTGTCAATCAAACGGTTGGCGGTTTAAGTCAAGGAAGAAAAATCAAAGGCCGTGTCGCGTTTTTAGGAGGACCGTTAACGTTTTCGAGTGAGCTGCGAAAGCGATTTATTGAATTTTTAAATCTCGAAAATGTTTTTATGCCGAATAACGGGGAAATTTTTGTGGCGATCGGGGCGGCGTTAGAAGCCAAAGAAAAACCAATTTCTGTAGATGATATCGTCTATAATATTGCGGAATATCGAAAGCAGTATAAAGATAATTTAAGAAAAACTTTAAAACCCTTGTTTAAAGACGATACTGAATATGAAGCATTTAAGCAACGTCATAACCAAACATCGGTCAGTTACATCGATCCGAAGGACTATCACGGAAACGCCTATTTAGGCATCGATGCTGGAAGTACCACAACAAAATGTATGTTGTTAACGGAAAATAATGAGATTCTTTATGAGTATTATAAACATAATCGTGGAAATCCGGTTGATATTGTCAAGACCGCCTTGCTTGAAATGTATCAAAACATCCATGCAGGAATTACGATCAAACACGCTTTCTCGACTGGCTATGGAGAAGCGCTCATTCAGCATGCGTTTAATTTGGATGGGGGCGAGGTTGAAACGATTTGTCACTATGAAGCCGCTAAGTACTTTAATAAAGATGTTAGTTTTGTGGTCGATATCGGTGGGCAAGACATGAAATGTTTTAAAGTCGATAACGGGGTCATTAGCTCTATTGTTCTCAATGAAGCCTGCAGTAGTGGTTGTGGGTCATTTGTTGAAACGTTTGCTGAATCGTTAGGGTATCCGATTGAAAAATTTGCCGATATGGCGGTTGAGGCACACAGTCCAGTTGATTTAGGGAGCCGCTGTACGGTATTTATGAACTCAAGTGTTAAACAAGCACAGTCTGAAGCCGCAAGTTCAAAAGACATTAGTGCTGGCTTAGCAATTAGTGTGGTAAAAAATGCTTTATATAAGGTTATTCGCGCTCACGATGTACAAGAAGAGTATGGTACTGAGATCATCGTCCAAGGTGGAACGTTTAATAATGATGCTGTACTTCGAGCCTTTGAAATTGAAACTGGCATCGAAGTCACAAGACCTGCCATCGCTGGTTTAATGGGAGCTTTTGGAGCGGCTTTACTCGCGAAACAAGAATCAACCCACGCTAAAAGAAGTAAGATGTTAGACGCCCAAGGCCTTCACGATTTTTCATATAAAAGTCAGCGTGCGACCTGCCATAAATGCCATAACTTATGCGCTTTAACGGTGAATATATTTGAAGGTGGAAAACGCTATATTAGCGGAAACCGCTGTGAAAAAGGTGCAGGTATTAATATTAGTTATGAAGATGTTCCAAACCTGTATCTTTATAAATATGATAAAGTTTTAAGCTATCGCTCTGACGATACAAGAACGTATAAAAAGTCTGTTGGGATTCCGTTAGTTTTAAACATGTACGAAAACTTACCGTTTTGGCAACCTTTCTTTGAAGCACTAGATGTCCGTGTGGTTTTAAGTGATCGCTCGAATAAAGCACTCTATGAGAAGGGTCAAGATTCAATTCCAAGCGACACAGTATGCTACCCAGCTAAACTCGTGCATGGGCATATCGAATCACTTTATGACAAGCATCCAGATTTTATCTTTTATCCAAACATGCCATTCAATTTCGATGAATCTTCGCATGCGAATAATCATTTTAATTGTCCGATAGTAGCCCATTATCCTGAGGTAATTGAAGCCAATATGGATCATTTAGATATGCAAAAATTTATGCAGCCATATATGACATTAAACGATAAGAAGAAGTTTGTTGAGGTTGCTTATCTCATGCTAAAAAGTCATCTTGATGTAAAGAAAAAAGACTTAATGAAAGCTTTTGACCAAGGCATCGCTGCGTATTTTGATTTCCGGGACGCGGTTCAAAAAGAAGGCGAAAGAGCTTTAGCATACGCAAAAGAACACAAACTCAATGCCATCGTACTTGCTGGTAGACCGTATCATATTGACCCTGAAGTCAATCACGGAATTCCTAAAATGATTCGCAGCTTAAATGTCGTGGTTATTAGCGAAGATGCCCTTAATCATCTGGCGCAACAACAAGAAGTAAATATCTTAAATCAATGGACCTATCACACAAGACTTTATGATGTGGCTAAGTATGTCACGACACTTGAACATGTAAACTTGGTTCAATTGGTTTCATTTGGGTGTGGGCTCGATGCCATCACCAGCGATGAAGTTAAAGATATTTTAGAGTCAAAAAATAAATTATACACCCAGATAAAAATTGATGAGATTTCTAATCTCGGTGCTGTAAACATACGCCTTAGAAGTTTGCTTACAACGATGAGAGATGGTGTTTACAATGGCTGAATTCGTCTATGAAAATGATCGCTTACTGTTTACTGAAGAGATGCGTGAAGAATACACTGTTCTCGTTCCTCAAATGGCCCCGTACCACTTTGAGTATTTTGTTTCGGCGATGAATAGTGAGGGCTATAAAGCTGAACTGTTAAAAACGACTGACTATGAATTGATTCATGAAGGCATGAAGTATTCGCATAACGATATATGTGTTCCAGCGATGTTAGTCATCGGACAGTTTATCGATGCGATTAAAAAACGTGGAATCGATGCTCATAAAGTAGCGCTTATCATTACTCAAACGGGTGGCGGGTGCCGCGCCAGTAACTACATCGCCTTACTCCGAAAAGCGCTTAAAAAAGCAAACTTAGCGTTTGTACCTGTGATTTCACTCAACGCAGGCGGTTTAGAAAAAAATCCTGGTTTCAAAGTTTCTCCACGACTATTGCACAAGTTACACGATGCGATGTTGTTTGGTGATCTAATGATGACCTTAGTGAATCAAACGAGACCTTATGAAATCAAAAAAGGTGAAACAGATGCGTTAAGACAAACGATTGATCGTGAGCTTGAAGGCTATTTTCAACATAAAACGTTATTTAGCTGGCACCGTCAAAAACGTGTGTCGAAAAAGATGATTAAGCGTTTCAAACGCATTCCTGTTGACCGTATCAAACCCAAACCCAAAGTGGGGATTGTTGGTGAGATTTATGTTAAGTATTCACCGCTTGGCAACAATCATCTAGAAGCCACTTTAGAACAAGAAGGGTGTGAAGTGGTTACACCACCACTGTATGACTTTTTCTTATATACCTTTGATTCGAGAGCCTATGATATTACGCAGTACGGGGGTCCTAAAAAAGAACGCTTTTTGTTAAAGATGTTCATTTGGTACGTAGAGGTTAGACGCCATAAAATTCGTAAGATGTTAAAACGGTCTGGCTTTGATCCAGGCGTCGCTTACAAAAAGCTCAAAAAGCTTGCAAACGGGTTTATCAACCATGGAACGCATACAGGAGAAGGTTGGCTGTTAACGGCTGAGATGGTTGATTTGATTCAGCACGGAGCGCCGAATATTGTTTGTACGCAGCCGTTTGGCTGTTTGCCGAATCATATCGCTGGCAAAGGGATGATTAAAAAGCTTAAAAAGCACTACCCTGAAAGTAATATCGTGGCGATTGATTACGACACGAGCGCTTCAAAAATCAATCAGTTAAACCGGATTAATTTAATGGTTTCGAATGCGTTTAGAATGTTAGAAAAGGAAGATTAGATGAAAGTTCGTTACGAGTTGAAACATGTGTGCAAGCAAACCAACGCCCGCTATGGCCTTTTACACACCCCTCATGGGGTGATTGAAACGCCGGTCTTTATGCCTGTGGGGACGCAAGCGACGGTAAAGACGTTGGATGTAGATGAAATCAGCGCTGTTAGCGACGGATTAATTTTGGGAAATACTTACCATTTATGGTTGCAACCTGGTGCGGGGATTGTTGAGGCTCATGGTGGCATCCGCGGTTTTATGCAGTGGGATCAAGCCTTATTAACCGATAGTGGTGGTTATCAAGTATTCAGTTTGAGCGATATGCGTAAGATCACTGAAGAGGGTGTTGCATTTAAACATCATAAAAGTGGTGAAAGACTATTTCTATCTCCAGAAAAAAGTATTAAAATTCAAGAGCAACTTGGCGCAGATATTGCCATGAGTTTTGATGAATGTCCGCCGTTTGATGCGGATTACGCATACATGAAAAATTCTGTTGAAAGAACATTGCGTTGGGCTAAACGCGGGTTAGATGTGCATCGAAAAGCTGATCAATCTCTTTTTGGGATTGTTCAGGGAGGTCCTTTCAAAGACTTGAGACAACACTCTTTAAAAGAGACATTGAAAATGAACTTTGATGGTATAGCGATCGGTGGACTTAGTGTTGGTGAAAGCAAAGCCGAAATGTATGAAGTCTTAGATGCGATTAAAGATGATTTACCTGAACACTTACCACATTATTTGATGGGCGTCGGAACACCCGATGATTTGTTAGAAGCTGTGGTGCGAAGGATCGATATGTTTGATTGTGTGAATCCAACTCGATTGGCGAGACATGGGAGTGCTTATACAAAGTATGGTAAAATAGCGATTAAGGCAGCCCGTTTTGCTCAAGATATGGAAGCGCTCGATCCAAATTGTGATTGTAAAGTTTGTAAAACATATACACGCAGTTATTTAAGACACTTGTTTAAAGCTGAAGAAACGCTTGGCGCAAGATTGGTGAGTTATCATAACTTGTATTTTTTAAAGACATTGATGCGAAATGTTCGTGAAGCGATTCAAGAAGATCGCTTAGGCGATTTTAAAACAGCTTTCTTTAAGGATTTTTACGATAAATAATAGCTTTTTTATAGTTTTATTCTTCGCTTAAATGCGTTATAATAAGTCTAAAGATTTGTGGGAGGTCATACTATGTTTGAACAAAACGATCATTTCAGTCAAAAACCCTCGATTAAAGTCATCGGTGTCGGTGGTGGTGGCGGAAACGCTGTCAACCGCATGATTGAAAATGATGTCCAAGGTGTAGAGTTTGTGGCAATCAATACAGATGCCCAAGTATTACGCCAATCAAAAGCGAATATTAGGCTTCAAATAGGGAAACTCTTAACCCGTGGGCTTGGTGCAGGTGCAGACCCAGAAATTGGTCGTCGCGCTGCGTTAGAATCAGAAGATGAACTGCGTGAACTCCTACAAGATACGGATATGGTATTTATTACCGCCGGTATGGGTGGTGGAACCGGAACAGGTGCAGCTCCTGTCATCGCAAAAGTCGCGCGCGAAATGGGTTGCTTAACGGTCGGTATCGTTACGAAACCGTTCAAATTTGAAGGCCGAAGACGTGTCGCAACCGCACTTGAAGGATTGGATGCGTTAAAACCTTATGTCGATACTTTAATTATTGTTCCAAATGATCGCTTGCTCTATGTGACCGATCGAAATACCTCGATGTTAGAAGCGTTCCGAGAAGCAGATAATGTCTTGCGTCAAGGGGTTCAAGGTATCGCTGAAGTTATTACCGTACCAGGCTTAATTAATCTTGACTTTGCGGATGTTAAAACTGTGATGAAAGATAAAGGAACAGCCCTGATGGGAATAGGGATTGCAGATGGTGAAAACCGGGCCGTTGAA
The DNA here is from genome assembly GCA_007117625.1 of Candidatus Izemoplasma sp. Lineage (GTDB taxonomy): Bacteria > Bacillota_I > Bacilli_A > Izemoplasmatales > Izemoplasmataceae > SLQR01. Next base: position 9,997 of record SKGE01000105.1, read on the forward strand.
GCGGCAAAAAAAGCGATTCACTCACCGCTGCTTGATGCGAACATTGATGGTGCGACTGATGCTATCGTGAATGTTACGAGTGGTACAAACATCGCCTTATGGGAAGTTACTGAAGCCATTGAAGCGATTCAAGATTCAAGTAAAACTGAAATTAACGTCATCTATGGAACCACCATCAATCAAGATTTAGAAGACGAAGTCATCGTCACCGTGATCGCTGCAGGATTCGACGAACATCGCAAAATTGAAATTGAAGCTTTAGGCGATGATGATTATGTAAAACCACCAGAAGATTTTGAACCAGAAGAAGATGCAGATGATGACAAAACGACTTCTAAGAAAAGGAAGAAAAAGAAAAAGCGTAAAAAAGATAAAGAAGAGCCAGAGCCGAAACAAGAAACATCCGAAGAAGATGAACCTTCAAAAACAAACATTCCATCATGGTTACGCTCACGATTTAAGTAAAAACACGAGAAAGTATGCATGGCATACTTTTTCTTTTATGTTATAATAATTTTAGCGCGAATGTTTGGCGCTAAACGGATTTTTTGATACAATAAGGTGATATTATGAATCAATCGTTAAAAAAAACAATCAATACACGTTACCCTAACGTCAAAATTGTTTTAGCAAGTAAATATTTAGAGTCTAAATCAGACTTTTTACCATTTGTTGAAGCTGGACAAACCGAGTTTGGTGAAAACCGAGCAGAAGTTTTAGAAGAGAAAATCGAATGGTTAAAAGCATATCCAGTAAAGTGGCATTATATTGGGACTTTGCAAACCAAAAAAGTTAAAAAAATCATCAATGACATCGACTGTTTGCACGCACTTGATCGACTAAAGCTTGCCGATGAAATTGAGAAACGCCGTGTTGGGGTGTTGCCGTGTTTTATCCAAGTAAATATATCCGATGAACCTCAAAAACATGGGTTTGATGTAAACGATGTCGAACCATTTTTAGAAGCGATTAAGGGCTATCAACACATAGATGTGATTGGTTTAATGGGTATGGCGAGTGACACCGAGGATGAAAAGAAAATTCGCCAACAGTTCCAAGCTTTGAGAGATTTGCGAGATACGTTACAAGAAAAATACCCAAAACTAAAAGAACTATCGATGGGGATGTCTCAAGATTATCAAATTGCATTAGAGGAAGGCGCTACAGTATTACGTTTAGGGCGCATTATGTTGACGGAGGGATATCATGGCACGTAAAAAACAATCCGCATATGATCGAACTGAGTTTATTCGTATGTCTAAAGATTATGATGTGTTTAAACTCGCCGACAAGCTGATGCTTAGAAACCCACTTATCATTAATTTTGAAGACTATAACGTGATTGAAAGCAATCGTGTTATTGTATTTTTAAGCGGTGTTATCTATGCGATTGATGGTGAAGTTGAAGTGCTTCAAGAGAAGATTTTTGCTTTTGCTACAAAAGAAGATCTAAAAGATAAAGCGTTACGGGCATTCATCAAGAAACACAAGGAGTAGATTTATATGATTTTGTTCTTACAAATACTTTACTACATACTGAACATTTATTTTTATGTCCTTATAGCCTATGTTCTTTTAAGCTGGATTCCGGATATTAGAGAGACAAAGTTTTATTATTATTTGCACCAAGTCGCGGATCCATACATGAGACTCTTTCGAGGGATCTTGGTTTTTGGTCAAATGGATTTCACCCCGATCGTTGGTTTTTTTCTATACATGTTTGGGCTGCAGTTTTTCCAAGCCTTTATAGCTTCATTATAATTTAAACAGAAAGTAGTGATATCATGATTTTTGATTTTAAAGCCAACCGCTACATCGCAATTTTAGGAATGTTAGGACTAGGAGCAACGCTCTTTGGAGTGATGAGTGTAGTTAACAATCCACTGATCATCTTGATCATAACGTTCATTTATGTTTTTATGTTAGGACGTTTAATGAAACACGTTGCTATTTTAGGTTATCGCAGCATTCATCAAAGACTCTTTGTCTACGCTGATGCAAAAGGTTATTTAGAAGCGATTATTGAACTTTACAACCGCACACCAAGAAGAAAAGACATCGATGGGATTAAGCTCCAAAACCTTATCATGGCTTACATTTTTGCCGGAGACTTTGAACATGCTCGTGTCTATTTAGCGCAGTTTAAAGACGAATATCCAACGCAGCTCGAAAACAATCAACAAGTTCAATTTTCTTACGGGTTACTTGAAACATTGATCAGTTTATTCGATTTCGACAAGGAAACTTTGATCGCAAACTACGAAAAGATTGATGGATTACTCAACGAAATGCCACCCCAACAAGTTGCACACGTTAGAGAAAATCCGTATTCTGTATTCTACATGATTACAGAACTCAAAAAACTCATATCTGAACAGAAAAAAGTTACTGCGAGCAAAGTCGAGTCACTAATGAAAAAAGACAATCCGTTTTTAAACGCTTCGATTTTATATGTTGTGATTACCCACGGCTTCGTTGAAGCGTCAGAACTATCGTTTTATCAACCTGAAATGCTGAACACAATGTTCTTTGCAACCCGTACTGAAAAAGAAACTGTTGAAATTAGCGAGTAATTTGATATAATAATTAAATAATAATCGATGCAGCGGACACGTTTATGCAAATGTTTTATCTAAAGAGAATGGGATAACGCTGAGAACCCTGATAAACTGCGTATAAATATCACCGTGAAGATGATCAGCCGATAGGTAGGTTGATTCGTTACCCCGCGTTAAGGGTTTGAGCGCCGGCTATGCCGGAATAAAGGTGGTACCGCGGAATTTATTCGCCCTTTTTAAAAGGGCGTTTTTTTATTATACGAGGAGTGATTTGATGAAAGACTATAAAGATACATTACACATGCCTAAAACTGACTTTCCAATGCGTGGAAATCTCGGTCAGAATGAGCCGAATAGACAAAAGAAGTGGGAAACGGATAAAATTTATGAAGCCCGTTTAGATAAAAATAAAGGCAATCAAGCCTTTGTTTTACCAGACGGACCACCGTATGCGAATGGAAACATTCATATCGGACATGCTTTAAATAAAGTGTTGAAAGATATTATCGTTCGAGACAAAAGTATGCGTGGATACTATACGCGTTATGTTCCTGGGTGGGATACGCATGGACTCCCGATTGAATCTGCGCTTGTCAAGCAGAAAAAAGTTGATCGCAAAAAATTAAGTATTGTTGACTTTCGTAAACTTTGTGAAGCGTATGCGCTTGAGCAAATCGATCGACAACGTGAGCAGTTTAAACGACTTGGTATTTTAGGAGAATGGGACAATCCTTATGTAACACTTGATAAAAGCTACGAGGCAAGTCAGTTAAATGTCTTTGCATCGATGGTTGAACAAGGGTTAATTTTTAAAGGATTAAAGCCTGTTTTTTGGTCACCATCAAGTGAAACCGCACTTGCTGAGGCAGAGATTGAATACCACGACAAGAAATCCCCATCGATCTACGTTGCTTTTGATGCCGTTGAGACCGGTCGCTTTGAAGGACCGTTTCAGTTTTTAATTTGGACAACCACTCCGTGGACAATACCTGCGAATCTTGCTGTTGCCGTGCATGAATCACTGCAGTATGTGTTCGCTAAAGTAGATGGAAAAGTATATGTATTTGCCGAAGCACTCAAGGATACCTTAACCACGACATTAGCATGGGAAGAGGTTGAAGTCTTACAAACAGTCACAGGTCAAGAACTTGTTGGCTTAACGTATAAACATCCATTGTATGATCGCGTAAGTCCAATCGTGTTAGGGCATCACGTTACAATTGAATCTGGGACTGGCCTAGTGCATACTGCACCTGGTCATGGTGAAGATGACTATATGATTGGTATGCAAAATAATTTAGCGGTACTTTGTCCCGTCAATGAACGCGGGGTTATGACAGCAGAAGCTGAGCAATATGAGGGTCTTTTTATCGATGACTGCTCGAAAGCGGTTGTGAAAGATTTAGAAGCGAATCAACACTTGCTAAAAATGGGTTGGACAACGCATAGTTATCCGCATGACTGGAGAACTAAACAACCTGTTATTTTCCGTGCAACGGCACAGTGGTTTGCATCGATTGAATCGCTAAAAGATCAAATGTTAAAAGCTGTTTCAGAAATTGATTGGCACCCTAAATGGGGAGAAGTCCGGATGGAAAATATGATTAAAGACCGTGAAGCATGGTGTATATCACGTCAGCGTGCTTGGGGCGTTCCAATTCCAGTTTTCTATCATGAAGATGATACACCGATTTTAGATGCAGAAGTGATTCGCCATGTTGCAAACCTCGTATCGAAACATGGAACGAATATATGGTTTACATGGGAAGCAAACGATTTACTACCGAAAGGATTTGAAGATAAAAACCATAGTCCAAACGGTAATTTCCGCAAAGAAACAGATATTTTAGATGTTTGGTTTGATTCAGGAACCTCACATCAAGGTGGGATGGTCGATTTTGGGTTGCCATATCCTGCAGACCTATATTTAGAAGGGTCGGATCAATACCGCGGTTGGTTTAATTCAAGTCTATCAACGGGTATCGCATTCACAGGAAAGAGTCCATATAAAGGTGTTTTAACGCATGGATTCGTACTCGATGGTGAAGGCCGCAAAATGAGTAAATCGATTGGGAATGTGGTTGACCCAATTAAAGTTATGAAACAACTTGGTGCGGATATCTTGCGCCTTTGGGTTGCGAGTGTCGATTACCAAAGCGATGTCCGCATTAGTGAAAAGATGATTCGCCAAGTCTCTGAAACGTATCGCAAAATCCGCAATACTTTGAGATTTATGTTGGGGTCGGTTAATGATTTTGATGCATCAAAAGATACCATTGCATATCAAGATATGCCAGAAGTCGACCGCTTTATGATGCTAAAACTTAATGATTTAATCGCAAAAGTCAACGATGCTTATGCCAACTATCTATACGATGATGTAACACGAGTCATCATTAATTTTGTGACGCGTGAGCTTAGTGCTTTTTATCTAGACTACACGAAAGACATTTTATACATCGAGCAACAAAATGATAAGATACGACGCAGTGCTCAAACCGTCATTGATCAAACCTTAAAAGCATTGTTGCCGCTACTAACACCGCTGATCCCACATACAACAGAAGAAGTCTATGGGTATATGAACGGTGCAGAAGAGGCAAGTGTTTATCTAGAAAATATGCCAGAGGCACAAGTGCTTGAAGATGATGGCGTACTGAAACGATACACACAGTTTATGAAAATCCGTGACCATGTGTTAAAAGCTTTAGAAGAATCTCGTAATGAAAAGATTATTGGGAAAAGCTTACAAGCACACGTAGTACTTTATCCAAACGACTCGACACGTGCCTTGCTTGAAACGATTCCACAGTTAAGCAAACTCTTTATCGTTAGCGATGTAACACTTGCTGAAGGTGAAGGAAAATATCGCTTTGATGGACTCAGCATCGATGTGAAGCGTGCAGAAGGTGAAACCTGCGCCCGTTGTTGGCACGTTCGTGACATCAATGAAGATGAACTGTGCGAGCGTTGCGAGGCGGTTTTAAATCGTTAATCTTTGCATTCACTTCCTATATCAAGTAAAATGAGAACAGAGGTAGCTTATGAAAAATCATGCAAAAACAATTTCTCATGCCTTGCTATATCTCACTGGCTGTTTCATCATTGCACTTGGAATCATCTTAATTATTCGTAGTGAAATTGGGACAACGCCTTGGGATACCTTACACGTTGCGCTAAGTGAAATCACCTTTTTAACCATTGGTCAAGCGACCATAATGGTATCGACTTGCATCATTGCTTTTGTCACCATTTACGAACGGAATGTTCGCTTGATGGCGATGGGGTTATCTGTGTTTTTTGTAGGCGTTTTTATCGATGTCTTTGACGGGGTGATTTTAGCAACGCTTGAAGCAAACACCTTGGCAATGGGTATTACCTTATATACACTGGGGATTCTTGTTTTACCGTTTGGAGGAGCTATGCTGATTGTTTCGAAGTTTCCTGCAGGTGTGCTAGAAGAGTTTATGTTTAGCATGATGCGTGTTTTTAAAACGAAGAAAATGGTCATTACTAGACTAGTGATTGATGCTTTACCCGTGATTTTAGGGACAGTACTATCGATTTTGTTTTTAAACAATTTTGGGACTGCAAGTATTGGCACGCTGATTTTTGTCTTTACAGTAGGACCTTGTATTAAATTATATCTAAATCTATTTAGGAGGCTTTTATGAAGTTAAGTAAGTATATCGACCACACCTATTTAAAAGCATTTGGTACCAAAGAAGATATTGACAGTCTTTTAGATGAAGCAATCACTCATGATTTTAAAAGTGTTTGCATCAATCCCTCGTGGGTTTCTTATGCTGCAGAAAGCTTAAAGCGCTCAGATGTTTTAGTCTGTACGGTGATTGGCTTTCCACTGGGTGCAAATACGACCAAAACGAAAGTATTAGAAACCGAAGACGCTTTAAGAAATGGTGCTGATGAAATTGACATGGTACTCAATGTTGGGTGGGTCAAAGAAGGAAAATTTAAAGCAGTTGAAGAAGAAATTAAAGCCATAAAAGATGTTTGTGGTAAGCGTGTTTTAAAAGTTATTTTAGAGACATGTTACTTAACCAATGAAGAAATACGTGAGGCGAGTAAAGCTGCTTTTGATGCAGGCGCTGATTTCGTTAAAACGAGCACAGGTTTTGGCTCTGGGGGCGCAACATTAGAAGCTGTGACCATCATGGCAGAAGTTGCTGAAGGACGCGGTGTTAAAGCTAGCGGGGGCGTTAAAACCCGTGAAGATTTCAATATGATGATTGAAGCAGGAGCTACGCGTATTGGTACGAGTAACGGTGTTTCGCTCGTACAAGGAAAAACATCAGAAAGTGATTATTAGGAGGGATATTTGATGAGTACACCACACATTTCTGCAAAACAAGATGAGATTGCAAAAACCGTTTTAATGCCAGGTGACCCGCTTCGCGCTAAATTTATCGCCGATACATTTTTAGACAATGTAAAGCAGTTTAATACGGTTCGAAATATGTTTGGATATACAGGAACTTACAAAGGAAAAAAAATCAGCGTGATGGGCAGTGGCATGGGAATGCCAAGCATCGGTATTTACTCGTATGAACTCTATAAGTTTTATGATGTAGAAAATATTATCCGGATTGGTTCATGTGGCGCTTACACCGATAAAATTGACCTTTATGATGTATTGCTTGCTGAAAGTGCCTATAGTGAATCAAGCTATGCTTACGTACAATCAGGAACCTACAAACAACCATACACCTATCCGAGTAAACACTTAAACGAGAAAATTGAGGCTGCAGCAAAAGCGCTCAATATTCCAATCACAAAAGGTGTGATTCACTCTAGTGATGTGTTTTACCGCGAAAACTTCGACGATTATAAAAAAATCTATGAAAACTACGATGCTATTGCGGTTGAAATGGAATCTTTTGCACTGTTTCACAATGCTAAAGTGACCGGAAAAAATGCTGCATGTTTACTTACAGTATCCGATTCATTGGTAACGAAAGAAGCAACTTCAAGTGATGAACGCCAAAACGCCTTCACAAAGATGATGGAGATTGCACTATCACTTGCTGAATAATCAATAAAAAAGTGCCGCGGCACTTTTTTTGGAGGCTATATGAAACTACATTTAAGAGAACACAATCAAGTCAGCTACCAATACATTCAAACCAATCAGTTTAAATCACGCATCATTACGGTGCGTTTTTTAGCAGAAATCGATAAGCTTAATGTAACGGCACGCAGTTTAATGATTTCAATGCTTAAAGCAAAAAATGCTAAATACCCAACACGTAAAGCTCAAAGCAAATATTTAGAATCACTTTATGATGCTATCTATCACGCCGGACCGACAAAACTCGCATCACGACACATCAGTCAGATTTCTATGGTTGTTATCGATGATAAATATGCTATGGGGCAACCTGTCTTTGAAGATGCCTTAAACTTTTTAAATACGGCTATTTTTCAGCCGCGTTTCGATGAGAAAACTTTGCAGGAAGAAAAACAGTTTTTAAAAGACTACTTCAATGCAGAGTTTGCAAATAAAGCGCGCTATGCAGGGAAACGTTACGCTGAGCATCTTTACCATGACTATCCTTATAAAGCAAACGCTTTGGGAGAATTAAAAGCGATTGATAAGGTAACTTTAGAAGATATAGAGGCAACTTACCAAAACATGATTAAAGAAAACCAAGTCTATGTTACCGTTATTGCACCATGGGAGATCGAACCGACTCACCAACAAATCGTAGATTACTTACCACTAAGTTCCAAGCCGATTCATACCCCAATCATTATCAGACACCCGTTTGACAGAAAAGA
>SKGE01000108.1 GCA_007117625.1 Candidatus Izemoplasma sp.
GATTATGATCAAATACCGATTCATTTGCAGTTTTTAATGGCAGATTCTAAGAGTCAGTTTATTGGTACGAGTACCGTTGAGATGACAAGTGTCGATGATGTGAAAAGAATCTATGACACGTTCATGGCGGCTGGGGTAACCAATCAGCGGATTTCTTTACTCGGATGGAATCGCGGTGGTTATAGTGGTCATTTACCAAGTCCTGTTAGGTTTGAAAGAAGTATTGGGAGTTCGAGAGATTTTGAAAGTTTGATCGCACACATTAATGAAGTAAATAGTGTGATGCTAGTGAATAATTATGTCTATGCTGGCGATAGTGCGAGTCGGATTACATCAAGGACTGATATTGCGCTTGGAGTCAATCGTCTTAGGCTTTCTTACACATGCTCAGACTGTGTGCATCCAGTCACATCAATCCTCTATCCGCATGTATCTCATGACTTAGCGTTAAGAGATTTAGAACACTATAAAGAGTTAGGCGCAGACGTTATGTTTGAAACGCTTGGCTCAATGTTGTTTTCATATTATCGCCGTGAGATGTTTACGCGTATTGATGCATATAATCACTATCAAACCACCATGGAAGCCTACGATGGCATTGGGAACTATAGTTATCCCCATGCCTATGCGTATCGATTTACCGATGCCTTTTATCACATGCCAATCTATAACTCTCAGTTGGTCTATTATGATGACATCGTACCATTTTTACCAATTGTGTTAAGAGGGCATATGGAACTTTACAGTCAGTTCTTGAATTTTAATAGTTTAGGACAAGTACAGCTTTTGATGCTGATAGATTTTGGGATTAATCCATCGTTTGTTTTAACGCAAAACCGTCCGAGTTTATTGATGGGAACGGATAGTCAACAGTTTTTCACAACACAGTTTTCGATTTGGGAAGACACCATTGTAGAACAATATAATTATATTAACGATGCGTTGCAACATGTGATTGGAGAAACGATTGTCACGCGAGATGTCTTAGCGTATGGTGTTGTAAAGATCTCATATGCCAATGGTGTTTCGATTATTGTCAATTACTCTCAGTTTGAGTATGACTATAACGGTGAGATCATCGCACCGACAGATTACTATGTGTCGGAGGTGACATCATGAAAAAACGCTTAAATAAGATAAAAGCAATTTATCAAGAGCGCATCCGGCCGTTCTTTGGCAAAATAAAACTGGTTTTCGTGAAGCTACTCAAAAAAGTAGAACCGTTTTATACGAATAAGTTCGTTCCGTTTAAAGATAAAGTGAAACACGCTTTAACGCACAACTTTATCTTAAACATCACGGCAACCCATTTGGTTTTATTTTCGTTTTTACGCTTAAAACTAACCAATAAACGTCGTGAGAGTATGATAGGATACATGTTTATCATGGTATGGATTATTGGCTTTTTGATCTTCGCACTTTATCCTGTTTTCTATACACTTTATTTGAGCTTCTTTAGAGTTACGATGGATGGTAGAGATATTAATACCGTCTTTGTCGGACTAGGGAACTTTCAAGCCGCATTGTTGCGTCGAGGGGATTTTCCAGAGTTGCTGGTTAATTATGCCCTTGAGATGATTTTAAATGTTCCGGTAACGATTGTTTTTGCCTTGGTTATTGCGATGTTAATCAATCAAAATATTAAAGGTCGTGGTGTTTGGAGAACTATCTTTTTCTTACCAGTCATCATTGCTTCGGGACCAGTTATTCGAGAATTAATGGATCAAGGCGCTACAACGTTACCATCGATTGCAGAATATAATTTTATCGATCTTGTGATTAATAATATTGGTGAGCTTTTTGCGAATCCTATACAAGCGTTGTTTGATCAAATATTACTTGTATTATGGTTTTCAGGGATTCAAATACTGATTTTACTTGCGGGACTTCAAAAGATTGATAAATCGGTTTATGAGGCTGCAATGATTGATGGTGCGGGGCCTTGGGAGTCATTTTGGAAAATTACTTTACCATCGATTATGCCACTCATTAATGTAACGATTATTTATACCGTGGTTGCGATGAGTGTCTTTAGTGAAAATCCTATTATTATCCATATACGCGAGCGCATGTTTTCATTTTCACATGAATCGATTGCGTTTGGGTATGGCTATGGGTCAGCAATTGCATGGATATACTTTGTAGTGATGGTAGTAATTATTTTAGTCTTTATTGCCGCAACATCACTTAGAAGGAGGGTGAAGTAAGATGAATGTTTGGGCTAAAATAAAACACTATTCTTCTAAGGAAAAGCAATCCGAAGTGACACGAAAAGCCAAATCAAAACTACACTTTATTTTACTCGGGAGAAAACTTACGGATGGTTTGATCTATAAAGTGGTTTTATATGTTTTGTTGGTTAGCTTAGCATATATTTATTTATATCCGATGCTTTACATGATTACGAACAGTTTTATGACGTCATCCGATATTATTAGTGCGTCGGTAAGATGGATTCCTTCCACGTTAAACTGGGAGAACTATCAAATTGTATGGCAGGGTGTCAATTATCCGAGAGCCCTTTGGGATGCGTTCTTGTTAGCGGCCTTACCAGCCTTATCTGCGACGGTCTCGAGTGCCCTTGTTGGGTATGGCTTTGCAAAGTATAATTTCCCATTTAAGAAAACTTTGATGGCATTACTGATTATGACATTTATTATTCCGCCACAAATTACGATGATGCCTACCTTTAGAATGTACTCAAACTATGAGTTGCTCGGTACGATTAGAGCGTTTGTCTACCCAGCTATATTGGGTCAAGGCTTAAACGGAGCTATTTACATTCTAATCTTTTACTCATTCTTTAAAATGATTCCTAAAGTTTTAGAGGAATCAGCACAATTAGATGGAGCAACCCCGCTTCAAACGTTTACTAAAATTGCCATTCCACTTGCGATTCCAGCAATTATCATTGTCTTCCTTTTCAGTTTTGTCTGGTACTACAATGAAACCTATTTAAGTGGTTTGTACTTGCGTGATAGTGGTATGCTACCGATGCCATTGAGGGTGCAAGAGTTTATCAATGCTACCGATAATTTTCCAGAGGGTAGCCCGGCTTTTGAACTGCAGCAAGCGATACGTTTGGCAGGGAATATTTTAACGATTTTACCATTATTAATTTTATACTTCTTTACTCAAAAACACTTTGTGGAGAGTATTGATAAAACAGGTATAACTGGAGAGTAGATAGTATGCGTAAGTTTTTTGTAGTCAGTTTAAGTTTTATGATCGTTGCCGTTCTTTTTGCGTGTAATGGTACAACAATAGACCCGGATCCAGATCCAGATCCAGATAATGATGATCCTGTTGAAACATATGATCCAAGATCGCTTGTCCCTGAACGCTGTGATTACTTAGAAAACATTGATGATTGGCAACCGGTTTGGTGTGATGAGTTCGATGAAGACGGCTTACCAAATCCTGATTTATGGGGGTATGATGTTGGGACTGGAATCGGTGGCTGGGGGAACTTAGAACAACAATTCTATACCCGTGAACGCTTGGACAATGTTTTTATCGAAGATGGTATTTTACATATCCAAGCCAATAAAGAGGATTACCAAGGCAGTCAATACACTTCAGCACGCCTCACTACAAAATACCGAGGGGATTGGTTGTACGGACGTGTTCAAGTTAAGGCCAAGATGCCAAGCGGTACTGGCTTATGGCCGGCGATTTGGATGTTGCCAACAGATGTTGTATATGGAACATGGCCAGCCAGTGGTGAAATAGATATTATGGAATATGTTGGGTATGACCCAGGCATTATTCATGGAACGATTCATACCGGAGCTTATAACCATGGCATGAATACGGATATTGGATTTAGTCGTTCATTACCAACCGTTGAAGATGAATTTCATCTTTATGAGATGATCTGGGAACCAGGAAAGATAGATTTATTTGTCGATGGTGACCGTTTTGCTCAGTTTCGATACAACCCTGATTTGAATGTAAATATCGCAAACAGTGACGCGTGGCCGTTTGATCAACGGTTTCACTTGCTTTTAAATGTTGCTGTCGGGGGTACTTGGGGAGGACAAAGAGGTATTGATGATAGTATTTTTCCTCAGGCGATGGAAGTTGAATATGTTCGAGTATATCAAAAAGATTATGCAGGACTGACAGAAGATCCACCAAGTCAAGTGGGTGGTGTCGTCATTCAGGATCGAACCTTTGACAGTATTCGTTTTAAATGGGACCACGCCGAACATGATGTGATGGTAAAGGCTTATAACATTTATGTGGATGGCGTTAAAGTTGGAAGTACAACGTTAAACGCTTATCGTGTTCATAATCTTGACCCAAACCAGGATTATGTCATCGGTATTGAGGCGGTCGATTTTAAGGGTCAAGTGAGCCCGATGCGTAATACTGCAGCTACAACGGAACCATTAAGAACTATATTTGGACGCATTCAAGCAGAGGATTATGATGCTCAAGTCGGTGTAAGAGTCCAGCAAACACAAGATGAAGGCGGCGGCCAAAACGTTACAGGCATTGACACAAACAATTTTATCGATTATATTTTAGAGGTACCTGAAAGTGGAACCTACCGCATTGAGTATCGTGTTGCAAGTGCGGATGGACTTGGAGAAATTAGTCTGTTTGCAGGCACTCGATTTGCACTAACTGTCACCAATGTACCGGAAACAGGAGGCAATCAAGTATGGACAACGATTACCAGTGAACCATTTGAACTTGAAGCTGGTGTCTTTACATTTAGAATTCGTGCGAGCGAAGGAGGATTTAACCTCAACTATTTTGAGTTTATAAAGGTGGATGATTAGATGGTAACAATTAAAGACATTTCAAAACACTCTGGGTTTAGTGTTGCGACGGTATCGAAGGTATTAAATAATTACCCGGATATTTCGCATCAAACCCGTGAGAAAGTTTTAGGGCTATGTAAAGAGATGGGATATGTGCCAAATTCTTCGGCGCGTTCTTTGAAAACACACCGTTCTAATACGCTTGGGATTATCTTTGAAGAAATCACCAATCAAGGATTGCAACACCCGTTGTTTGCGAAGATTCTAGAAAGTTTCAAGAGTTTTGTGGAAGCGCATGGCTATGACATTATGTTTTTGGCAAAAAACATGGGAAAACAAAATGGGTCTTACCTAGAGCATTCAAAACGTAAACAAGTCGAAGGAATCTTAGTATTGTGTGAAGATTTCAATAGTGAAGAAATGCTAGAGTTGTATCAGTCGAAACTACCCGTTGTTATTATCGATTATTCGGTTGAGTCTTCTGTAACAGTTACTTCGAATAATGAAGAAGGTATTTATCAAGGGATTGATTTTTTAAACAGTCTTGGACACACCAAGATTGC
>SKGE01000016.1 GCA_007117625.1 Candidatus Izemoplasma sp.
ATCCGCTGGTCCTCCAGCCCCAACGCTGCCAATCGCTACTTTAGATTCCTCCGCAGGATCGCTACTAAAACCAGCGCTAAAAAACTGTAACGTCGGCACCGCCGAAAATGTCAGTTCAGTCCCATCTCTTAAAACGACGATATCAACTCTACCTTGACCCGCTCGATCATCCATGACACCTTGAATGTCTGTCCAATCATCAATCGGTTCACCATCAATCGATACAATAACATCACCTGTTGCTAACCCAGCACGATCCGCTGCAGCGTTCTCAGATACAGCTCCAAGCTCACTACTGCTCATTACTGGTTGCCCGATCAATAAAGCAATCACAAAGAAAATAACAAGCGCTAAAATGAAGTTCATAAAAGGACCTGCAAAAATAGTACTAAATCTTTCGAACAGTGTTTTAGACTCAAAACTGCGATCATACGGTGCAATCTGCAATTCTTTATCCTTCATCACATAAAACGCATCTCTTGCTACCTGATAATCATTCAAATAGAGTCCTTCTCCATCTTTTCCTTTTAAGTCGATGCGTTCAACTTCTATGAGTTCTGCATCTTGATACCTTGGGTCTTCGGGATTCAAAATAATATGCGTGACTTTTTTAGGGTTCTTCTCATCCATCAACACCCTAACTTCGTCCCCAACAGAAACAAGACTATCGGAGATTTCTTCACCTGCCATCGACACAAACCCACCAATCGGAATTGCTCTTATACTAAAAAGGGTTTCACCTTTTTTTCTGCTATATAAAATAGGTCCCATACCTAAAGCAAATTCATGACACAAAATCCCTGCCCGTTTCGCCATAATATAATGACCGAGTTCATGGATCAAAATAACCAACCCAAGCAAGAAAACAAAACCTATAATATTAATAATAAACATACTAAACACCATCCATATACTTCATTTTAACATATGCCCTTACATCGGCATCTAACTTCAAAATCGCCTCTAAAGAAACTTTAATACCATTGTCAAAGGCGAGTAAACAATCTGAAATAATCTTTTCAATATCTACAAATCGAATCTTACGGTTTAAAAAAAGCTCAACGGCAACCTCATTAGCCGCGTTTAAAACCACCGTATGTAATCCTTCTTTTTTCGCAACTGCAATTCCTAAATCAAACAGCGAATACCGAATGGGATCAATCGTTTCAAAGGCCAGTGATTTTATTTTAGTTATATCAAAAACCGAACGATAAGGCAAACGTTCTTCACCTTCTAAAGCTGTAATTATCGGGATATGCATATCTGCTGGTCCAACATGCATCATAATATTCCCATCAATATAATGCACCATCGCGTGCACAATACTTTCACGATGCAAAACAGCTTCAATACGATCGTACGACAATCCGAATAAATAATGCGCTTCAATGATTTCAAAAACTTTGTTCATCATCGTCGCAGAATCAATCGTAATCTTAGCGCCCATAGACCAGTTTGGGTGTTTTAGCGCATCCTCAACGGTAACAGACTCTAAGTCTTCCAAATTCAAATCTCTAAAACTGCCACCACTTGCCGTAATCACTAACTTATCAACGTCTTCAATGCGAGACCCTTTTAAACACTGTGCTAGCGCACTATGCTCACTATCAATCGGAATCAGTCGCGATTTTGATTGATTTAATAGCGGCATAATCACCGGGCCTCCAACCACCAATGTCTCTTTATTCGCAAGCAGTACATCAAAGCCAAGTTCTATCGCAGTAATCGTTGGTTTTAATCCCACAGCACCGACAAGTGCATTGACAACCACTACAGGTTGATCAAAACTTCGAAGCAACTGATCAATATCATTACTTGAATAACATCTAACTTTAGAAAAGGCATCAACCAAATCACTAGCGATAGCAATCGCTTTAGGCTGATATTTATCAACAATTTCTTTCATAGCATCAACACTAGTATGTGCCGTAGCGGCAACCAACTGAAACCTATCTGGAAACTGATCAATAATATCTAAAGTTTGTTTACCAATACTACCTGTGGCACCAAGCAAAACCACTTGTTTCATCTATAACACCTCAGAAATCATAATAACAATCATCAATGCCACTGCCGCAAAAACACTAGAATCAAATCGATCCATGACCCCACCATGACCAGGGAAAAGTTGAGAAAAATCTTTGATTCCATGTTCGCGTTTAAACTTAGAAGCTACCAAATCACCTAATTGCGCCATCACTGAAACAAAAACTCCCCCGATAATAAAAATGGTAAACAAAACAAAAAGTGATTGATCTGCTCCAAAGATTCCCATGTAATAAGCGTATATTGATGCAATTAAAACAGCAACAATCGTTCCACCAACCGCACCCTCAACAGATTTCTTAGGACTAATCGTTGGCGCTAAGCGGTGTTTGCCAAACTTAATTCCGATAAAATAAGCAAACATATCTGTCACCATCGATAAAATCAACATATATCCTAATACAGCAACACCATGGCTCCTCACCATCCCAATCGCAGCAAAAGCAATGGCAACATACCAAACACTTACAAAAACCTTGCCGATACTTGCCATGTTGATTGATTCACTAAATACAGCTGAGAGCAAAAATCCAAGGACCATTAAAAACAAAAACAACAAAACGAAAACTTGCTCGATTACACCAAGATACAAACTTAAGACTAATCCATATAAAATAAAGGTTGTCAAAAGATGAACTGTAAAACGAATCCTGCTACGCACTTCATCCTTATGAATCATAAAAAACATTTCCGCAGCTCCAATAAGCACAAGAATACCTAGCGCACCATAAAAAAATACTTCACCGACAAATAAAAGTGGAATCAAAGCCACCGCTAAAACAACTCCAGTTATAACTCGTTCTTTCATGACCCACCACCTTTCAATCCACCGAATTTTCTTACGCGCTTTTGATAACTCTTCAATGCTTTTAACAAGGCTTTTTCATTAAAAGCAGGCCACGTTGTCTTCGTAAAATAGAGTTCAGCATAAGCGGCTTGCCAAAGCATATAATTACTTAATCTCATATGACCACCTGGTCGAATCAATAAATCAATACTAGGCATACCCGCCGTATCCAAATACAAAGCAAACTTTTCGGTGTCAATCGCTTTTTCATTTGACACTGACCATTTACCGGCAGCTCGTACAATTTCATCTTGGGACCCATAATCAATCCCCACGTTTAAAGTTAGCCCTTTACGATGTTTTGTATCTTCTTCAACGCGTTTAAGCAGTGCTTTATTGTCTTCAGATAAACGATCTCTACGTCCTGTAAAAACAACTTTTATATCATACTCATCAAACGCATCGTTAAATTCTTCCTCAAAAACCTTCGGGAGTCCCATCAAATAATCAACTTCATCTGTTGGACGTTTCCAGTTTTCTGTACTAAACGCATAGACACTTAAAAAGTTGATTCCCAAGGTTTGACAAAATAAGGTAATCTTACGTAAATTCAATGCGCCTTGTTTATGTCCCGCTTGACGACTTAAGCCACGTTTTTTTGCCCAAGTGCCATTACCATCCAAAATAATCGCGACATGACTTGGAAGTTTATCTTTGAATACTTTATTTTTCGAAATCATGACCTCACCTCGCATTACATTATTATACACTATAGAAGCTAAAATCTAAAGAAAAAACCACCAGTGGTGGTTTTAGATAGAAAGCAAATCTTTCTCTTTTTTAGCAAACTCTTCGGCCACTTTTTCGACGAAACGATCCGTTAACTCCTGAACATCCTCTAGATATCCTTTTGCATCATCTTCAGTCAGTTCACTAGACTTTTCTAACTTCTTAATACCGTCGTTTGCATCGCGTCTAATGTTCCGAATAGCAACACGTGATTCTTCAGCGAGTTTCTTCACATCTTTGACCAATACTTTTCGTGTCTCCTCCGTAAGTTTAGGGAGGACAATGCGAACTTGTTCCCCTTCATTTTGAGGTGTCACACCAAGATTCGCAGCTAAAATCGAACGTTCTACTTCTTTTACAACACTCCGGTCATATGGTTTTATAACCAACTGATTCGGCTCAGGAACCGAGATGTTCCCAACTTGAGTCACTGGAGTCGGCACGCCATAATAATCCACTTGAACATGTTCTAACATGTTTGGGTTTGCACGTCCAGTACGTACCTTAGAAAACTCACGAACTAAATTGCTTATCGTTGATTCCATTCTTTCTTCTGCATCAAGCATAATATCATCAATCATCATAACGCCTCCTTATTTAATCACTGTTCCTATTTTTTCACCCAGTGCAGCACGTTTAATATTACCCTGGATGTTCATGTCAAACACAATAATTTCAATATCATTATCTTTACATAAAGCTGCCGCTGTAGAATCCATCACTTGCAACCCATTCTCTAGCACTTCATGATGCGTTAACGTCTCATAACGTACCGCATCATCATGAGTCCGAGGATCTTTATCATAGACACCATCAGTCCCATTCTTTGCCATCAATATGGTTTTAGCACCAATTTCAGCCGCGCGTAAAGCACTCGTTGTATCTGTACTAAAATACGGGTTCCCCGTTCCGCCACCAAAAATAACAATCATACCTTTTTCGAGATTGCTTATGGCCTTACGACGAATGTAAGGTTCCGCTACTTGAGGAATATTCAAACTTGTCATCGCGCGCGTCTCAACACCCAAAGACTCCAAGGCGTTTTGTAGAGCAAGCGCATTAATGATTGTCGCAATCATCCCCATGTAATCAGCGCTACTTCGCTCCATCCCCATCTCACTTGCCGTCACACCGCGCCAAATATTTCCGCCCCCGACAATGATACCAATCTCAAACATACCTAAATCGTAAGCTTCCTTAATCTCTAAAGCAATATCTTTAACACGTAAAGGGTCAATCGCTCTTTCTTGTTCTCCAGATAGTGCTTCACCACTCAACTTGATAATCAATCGTTTCTTATGACTCATAGTATTCCCCCTGCTTACAAAAGTAGGACACAAAAAAGTGTCCTAATAATGTCTTATCCTTGCATTTGTGATTTAACTTCACTCGCAAAATCTTCTTGACGTTTCTCGATGCCTTCTCCAACTTCAAGACGCACAAAAGAAACCATTTTAGCATTTGCATTTGCTACATATTTACCGACCGTAACATCAGCATCTTTTACAAATGGTTGATCTACCAAACAAATTTCTTTTAAGAACTTATTCAAACGACCCTCGACCATTTTATCAACAATTTTCTCTGGTTTACCTTCATTCAATGCTTCATTGCGTAACACTTCACGCTCATGACTTAACACATCAGCACTGACTTGTGATTGATCCAAATAGCGTGGATTGTTCGCTGCTACATGCATCGAAACATCTTTAGCAACCGTATCATTTCCACCCTCTAATACAGAAAGCGAAACAATTCTACCACCCATATGGCTATAAGCACCGAATGTCATTGAATCTGATTTTTCAATTACATGAACACGACGTAAAGTAATTTTTTCACCAATCTTTGCAGTTGCATCAATAATAACATCCGAAAGCTTTTTGCCGTTTAATTCAACTTCTAGAGCCGACTCTAAATCAGTCGCATCGGATGCTAAAATAGTTTGTCCAACGCTATCAAGAAGTGCTAAAAACTCATCGTTTTTAGCAACAAAATCAGTCTCTGAGTTCAACTCATAAAGCACAGCTTTATTTCCATCAACGATTACATTGCAAAGTCCTTCAGCGGCTACTCTATCTGCTTTTTTCGCAGCTTTAGCAATCCCTTTTTCTCTTAAGTAATCTACCGCTTTATCTAAATCCCCATCTGTTTCAACCAGTGCTTTTTTACAATCTAACATACCAGCACCAGTTTTATCTCTTAACTTTTTAACTAGTTGTGCAGTAACTGCCATAATAATACCTCCATTGTTATTCGTCAATATTTTACCATATTCATTACCGCTTTGAAATATTAAGCGGTTATTTTTGAAAAAGAGAGCTGAAAAGCTCTCTCTTTATTTCAATAAAGCTTCAATAAGTTCAGCTTTTTTCAGTTTAGAATATCCTGTTAAACCTTTTTCTTTTGCCATCTCACGCAACTCGACTACCGTATGGTTTTCTAAAGAATCCGCGCTAACTTTTGGCTCTGCCTTTGGTGCAGCTTTAGGTTTTGGGGCTGGCGCTTTTTTTGGCTCAGGCTCAACCTCAGGTTTAACTTCTTTTTTAGGAGCTGGTTTGGCAACAGTCTCTTTTCTAGTTACTGGCTTAGCAAGAGCTTCTTTTTTAGGTGCAGCTGGTGCTTTAGGTCTTGGTTTTGATTCAGGCTTTTGTTCTGTTTTTTTCTCATCAGAACCAGCTGTTTCACCGCCGCTACCCTCGATCAATGCATTCGCCATTGTTTGAACAATGACACGAATCGAACGAATAGCATCATCATTTGCAGGAATAATATAATCAATACCGTCTGGATCACAGTTTGTATCGACCATACTAAACACTGGAATATTTAATTTCTTCGCTTCTAAAATTGCGTTAACTTCTTTGCGTGGGTCAACTACGAAAATAGCTTCAGGTAAAGTACGCATGTCTTGAATTCCACCTAAGAATGTTTCAAGTCTTGCTAACTCTTTCCCTAGCATCACAACTTCTTTCTTTGGAAGACGATCAAAAGTACCATCTTTATCCATTTGCTTAATTTCATGCAAACGGCGAATACTCTTACGAATCGTTTTAAAGTTTGTTAACGTTCCACCAAGCCAACGCTTGTTAACGTAAAACTGTTCTGCACGTTTAGCATTTTCTTCGATGGCATCTTGCGCTTGTTTTTTCGTTCCAACGAATAAAACTTTGCCACCATTTTTAGAAATTTCTAACATCTTTTTGTAAGCTTCCTCAATGAAACCTACTGTTTGTTGCAAGTCGATGATATGAATTCCGTTTCTAGACGTGTAAATATACTTGTCCATTTTCGGATCCCAACGTCGTGTCTGGTGACCAAAATGCACACCAGATTCAAGCAATTGCTTCATACTAATTACTGCCATAATGAATTCCTCCTATTATTTTTGATTACCCTCCACAAACATCATCACTTTTATCTCACTTTTCAGCTCACGAGTAAAAGCTCTCCTTGTGTGTGTATTTTACGGCATTTAGTAGTATAACAAAAAAACACTTGGGTTGCAAGTGTTTTTAATCTTTTTTCAGGGTTTCACCTCATAATAGCTATACGATGTTTGTAAAGCATCCATTTCCTTAACCAAAACTTTATAAAGTGGTTTATAAAGCCATAAAATAGTCACAAAATTACTTACTGCCATAATAATTTCAAAAGGAATATCCAACAGCAAGTACGGCCAAAACTCAGTGATGCCAAACTCAATCATTCGAAAGGGAATAAATACCCAACCATAGTAAAATCCAAAGAACAGTCCAAAAAGCGCTAGCTTTACCTCACTCTTTGTTTGTCTTAACACTGTATGATAAACAACAGGAATTGTTAGCCACCCAATAAACATCGGTGGTGTATAGAGTAAATGGAATGAGCTCATGTACATATTATCTAAAATGATGTAGATAACAATAATAGCAACACTTTCACGAAACTTAAAAAGCGAAACATAAAGCACAATCAGCATCGTCGTAAACTGTACATTCGGAACAATAATAAGCAGTTGCTCTTGAACAAACAAGACCGTAGTACACATCGCCATAAAAATAATCTTTTTGAGATGCACTATGAACCACCACCAATCACACGTTCAACTCGAAACTCATATTTATAAGCATCCCGCAAAGGTAAATGGTCAACCCCAACACGTGAAACTGTTACACGATAATCGATAACTTGATCATCTTCATAGACTGGTTCATGTAAGTAGATTTTCAAAAATTGTCTTTCAAAATCAGTTTCCACAGTTCCAATCGCTAAAATCGCTCGAGAAGACGTTTGACGCATGCGGCCATCTTCAAAGTACGGAACAATCATCGAACGATAGTCGATTTCATACGCACTAGATAATATAGAAAATAAAGTGTCTTCTTCGGAAAAAGCATGCGTATCTTCAATAATAGTTTCACCACTTGCATCAACAACTAAAATGGTAATCGTACCTTCTTGATCGCTCGCTTCATACGGCGAGTAGCCAATCGCAAGCAAAAAGAAGCCAAACATCGTGGCTAATACGATCAAGCTAATAACGATTTTACGCATGCTTTCACCTCATTTTAATCAAAAATAAATGGATTGATTTCCTCATTACTAGCGTATAACACGAGTGCTAAAAACGCTTGAGGTGTCGTAAACATTAAATCTGCAGACTCATCATCAAGTTGATAATAAAAGCTGCCATCTCCAGTATGATATGCTAGCAACTGTTCAATTAAGCTTGTTGATTCATCGTAATAATATCTTAAACTATCTGGATTCAAGCCTGTACCTGCTGTACCGATAACTGCCATCGCTAAGTTTGTAGCATTGATCCCATATGACCCTGTATACAAGTTATCTAACATAGCGTCATGTACCGCTTCAAATAATGTACGGTCATCTAATTTATCAAGGGCCAACAAAACCATGTTTAACGAATCACTATCCGCTAACCCTAAATTTGCAAATGCCAGAGCGTCTAAAAAGTCTTGATTTGTTGCCTCATCTTCTATAACTAAGTTAAACAATGCAGCGCTAAACAAAAAGTCTGTCATAACCTTCTCGATTAAAGCTGCTTCATAGACTGCTGTATTAACGTCTAACAAGTTCCCGATGACAATCGCTTGAACCAGTTCCATACCAGAAGCATCGTCAATTTCAAACTCAACCATCTCTAAATTATAGTCTTCTAAAACGCCGTAGTGATGCAATCCTAAAATGACATAGATTGAGTGCATGCCTACATAATCCTCAGCATGATTTTCCATGAACTGTTCGATGATATATGCGATATACAAGTCTTGATCCCACCACGTGAGTGTAAAACTAAATCTATCCCCGTTTTCAAAACTTGTCGTATCAATACCTTCTGCAGCAAACTCGCCATTATAATCAATAGCAATATAATTTCCATCACGTGTTGTAATATCTTCAATACCTGTCAACATTGATCCCCACTCAGAAGAATCATACGAAATATCAAAGTTTGCTTCTAAAAGTTCTTTTAAACTGACCAAGTCATCGTCATCGAACATAATCCAATGGGTCTGCTTCGAATACCCATCAGATATTTCAATAGTTAAAGAAGCTAAGATTTTCTCTAAAACAAATGCAAAGGTATCGCCATCCTCATAATGCGTTGTGTCTATACCTTCACTGGCAAACGCGTCATTGTGATAGATACCAATGTAGTACCCTTCGGTTGCTTCCAAATGGTCAATCGCTGTTAGAAATGGTCCATGACTCGTTGTTTCTGTAACCACATCCATGTTTGTTTCAAGTAGTTCTAACAGTGTTACTTCTGAATCAAGATCAAACGTAACTTCATAAGAAGTTTGGCTTTCCCCTTCTCCAATTAAGATTGTTAAAACACCGCTTTCCGTGTCATCACCGTTACATGCTACAGTGACAACACCCATGCTAAAAAATAGTACCAGTAAGAATAGTTTTTTCATTTGTTGTCCTCCTCATCGTATTTTTAACAATAAAAAAACCATCCTCCTGGATGGTGTATACGCCTTACATAAAACGAAAAAAACGTTTTAGCCAAAACGATATCACTCATTCCCAGGAGCGTAAACTTTTAAAGTATTAGGTAGGTCTACCGGCTTGACTTCATTCTACTATGCACCTTCCCGCTTTCGCAGTGGTTCTTGCATTTCGTCCGTCTTACGGTTGCTGGGACAGCTTAGGATTTTCACCTAATTCCCTGTTATGTATAAGCACCTAATCCTTCTCTTTAAGTGTAAAGAATCTTACTAGAATAGTCAAGTTAATAATTCATATTTAAGCCTTGGTTTATGCTTTTACAAACTGAATAAACTTACGGTATTTTCTTTTTATGTAAATCTGCATTTTTTTCAGTCTTGTATTCACGAGTTTACCAATGAATCGAACCGCATCTTTGAATATTAATGCGATGGCATACACCACCACGAAAACTGGTGTTAATGGTAAAACCGCCTCTAACAATGGCTCGATCACATTTGGCACGACAAAATATGCTATAGGTGCTAAGGTTAAAGCTGTCACAAGTAAAGTTTTCATCCTATAAACACTCCCATCACTACAAGTATGACTGCATATGCCATATTGGTCTTGATATTTTTCCAAATATAACGACGGCGTATTTTGCTGATCCGCTTCGGCATAAACAAATTAATAAAGACAATAATAATCCACAGTAAAGAAACAACCACCCATAACGATGAAGCCATAAACAAAGCAAAACGATTCAAGTACCCTAAACTGCCCGCTAATACAGTATCAACCGTAATAGGACCAGTAGCACTAGGGTGATATGCTGTTAAATCTAAGTGATGCACCAGCAGTAACAATCCCAAAAACAGTGCCGCAAGCAAGCCTTTATTAAAAATTCTATTTCCTTGAATAAAGAAATCAATCGGACGTGTTCTTTCTTCTTCATAAAAAGCACGCATCGCATCATTATCTGTCGTTTTTCCTTTTTCACATTCAGGACAACTACGAACAGACTTATGATAATGGTGGTACTCCGAATCATGACAAGGTCTCAACCCACGCTGATACTTATGTAAAACATGTTGCCACTGCGATGCGGACGGCCGTTTGATCGCCGTTGGCTTAGTCACATGCAATGCGTTTTTCATCGCTTGTTGATAAGCGTTTGGGAATCCTTCAATTAGCTTAGCTTTGCGATCAATATCAGCGTTAGGGTGGGTCAACTTATGTAAATATATATTGTTTTCAATAAAGTAATTTTCTGGTCGTTTTGCAGCACTATACGTCCCTGTAAATGGATGTGTACGCTGTAAAATTGTGTGAATAATCACAGCAAGTTGAAACCGAATCGTTTCTTTTCCATAAGGGTCATAGCTTTCAACTTTAGGCGGTACAACTACCTTTGCTTCTTCTTCAATTTCTTGAACCACACGCAATGATTTCTCAAACACAAAATCATCTTGTTCACTGTTAGTTGTTTCATCATCATCCAATGGTTTCGACATTTCAATGATTGTCTCTGTTGCTTCATTGGCTCCGGTTGATGATGAGACCTGATCCTCAGCCTCAGTCATTGCTTCTTGTTGCTTTTTCTCATCTAAATATGACTTATATTGTAATGCGTAATAATACTCTTGTGGTGTATAGGCAACACGACTGTGGTAAATCTTGTCATGCTTTTCATCTTTAGTCGCACATAAAACCAAATCTGGGATATAAAGATTTAATTTCGCATCAATAAACATTTGGTGCAGCTCAACGACAACGCGATGCTTCTCAAAAACTTTAAACATTTCAGTGATCTTACGAGTCACTTGAACTTTGGTTTTATCAGTAATTTTTAATTTTCCTAAACGGGTACTTTTAACAAAGCTAGACAACCGATACATTTTTTCTTTGGCTTTAAAAGTATACCCCACAACATGACCATCTTTATACAACAGTTTCTCTGGCATCACAAAGTATGGCTGCAATTTACGGTGCAATGGATTGGCATGGTGATGCTTTAAGCGTTCTTCTAGCTTATATTTTTCTACATAGCCTTTGGTAAAGATAAAAGCGTTCGTTTTCTTTTTGCGCGTTAAATAAACTTTACCGAGTAACGTTTCATCCACAACAATACTTTCATTTACTGTAAACGGCTTTGTATCAGTATCATATCGAACATAGAGCGTCGAAATTGACTTGAAATGGTTTACTAGATAATCAAAATCTTTCGTTTTTTCCTTCAAACAAAGCGGGCATTTTTTGAAATGATTTGGATACTGATGTGTTTTTTTACGACGACAGTTTTTAATGTTATCTTTTAAAACACGTAACGATGCCACCCACTCTTGAGCAGTTGGTCTTGGCTGATCCTTTTTATGGGGATTAAACGCGCGAATAAACAAGTCTTGGATCTCTTTTGGAAAGAATGAAAAAGGAAGCGCGTTTTTAGGTGGTATAATATTGCTATTGTTTCCACGATATGGAAAAATCTCATTTTCCATACAGTAATTAATTGCATTTCCATCGAAGTTCATCGTTTGTTTAATTCGAGCAGAAAATGGATGGACACCCATCATCAATATTTGGAAGATTAAAATCGCAAGTCCGTAGTTATCGTTGTTGGCAACACGGACCAGCTGCTTTTTGTTTTTTGAAGCTCTAACAACTTCTGGTGGGGTGTAATCAGGTGTGAACACATTACAATGATAGACTTTGTTGTCTGCGCTCAACAACTGAAAACTATCAGTATCGACAACGCCAATTTGCAGTTCAGGATAGACAAAGAAATCACTCGTATTAATATCACCGATGACGGTGTCATTTTTATGTAAATAGTCCATAACTAAAGACAGGTTAATCGCGGTGACAACGCGATCATACCATGAAATGTTCGGAAATTTTTTCTTTTGAAGTCCCGGTGTTATGACATGTGATAACTGATTTTTCGCTTGAACACGACTCATAACATAACCGATAAATTTTCGGCTCTCTGTATAAACAATGCGTTGTGGCCAAGCGATAATCGTCAAGCCTTGATGATTGAGCAAACCTGGTTTCTTTTGCACCATTGCTTTTATTTTACTTTCAATCTCAGGCATTCTGTCTAGAGCTCTTTGATTGTATATTTTTACGAGTATTTCTTGATTCCCTGCAAGCTTATAGACCGCGCCTTCGCCACCGCGGCCAAGTGGTTTGCTGTCGTCAATTTTAATTTTCGTCCCGTCTTCCAAATAATAGCGACTCATCTATTCGAATCCGATAAAAAGTAAGGTTTTATCGTCGTCTGTCCGTTTATTAATCCGTTCAGATGATAGAAATCGTTCCAGTGCCTTTGATACGCTTTCTGGATGAAACGACTCATTCTCAAAAACTCTAAAAAATGGTTCGAAAAACAACTGACTTACAGCATTGTCTTTTGACGATATTGATACACTTTCAACACCATCACTCATCATCGCAATCCGTTTATAAAACGTATCACACTTTTCATAAACACCGTCTTCTACACTTTGCAGATTGCAAACACTAAATGTTGCATTGGCATACTCTCCACGTTGTTGTTCGACGATGACTCGGTAATCCTCACCGTCGACACCAATCGCAGTACAGTCACCAACCTGACCATAAAATTGACGGTCTTTTAAACTAACAATGACAAGCAATGTCGCATTTAAATCTTTAATATCAACTTCTGTGATATCAGCTTCTTCTTGTAAGCGTTCATTGGTTTTAATAAATGCTTCTTTGATTAACTCTAAAACAACTTCATCTTCTGTCGTGTCTTCAAGGTTATCGACCAAATAATCCACCACAAAGTTAGCGGCTAAAGAACTACCAACTTCGGCATGCTTCGCACTTCCCATACCATCGCTAACCGCTGCAATGATACCTAAATCATCTTCGAGCAGTTGAAAGTAGTGTGCGTCATGACAAGGTGCATCACTCGCTATGTGAGAGGTCCCAATCACTGAGGCCCCATATACTTTAATCAAGGTTATACCTCAAACTCAAAAACATCATCACTAGGTTTCTCAAGCTTTAATGTGTCACCGACACGACTTGATGAAACACTTGATAATGAAGATGAAACCCATTGGAATAATTCTTTAAAGTTCAACCCTTGAAGTTTAAATACGCGATCAGGTGATCCTGAAATGTTACGCAATACATCTAAATTAGCATTTTCAACACCAATACCAAAGAAGATAACTTTTTTATTTGAAATGGCACTTTGTAACATCGCGCTCGCTTCACGTGTATCATCGGTAGGCTGTCCATCGGTAATCACAAATAGCCAAGGGCGATAATATGAAATGCCAGCATCGCGATACTCAACTTTGCGCTTCTCGATATTACGCAAAGCGGTCGCAATACCTTCACCCATCGGTGTCATCCCGTTAACTTTTAACTCTGGTGCTTTACTTTCAGATACCGTCGCAAAATCTTGCAACACATTGACATTCGCACCAAACGTCATCACACTTAAATCGACACGAACACTCGCAAGATCATCATCTCTCAATGCTGCATAAAGCGCTTGAACACCTTCGTTCAATTGATTGATGGGTGCCCCTCCCATTGAGTACGATACATCGAGCAGTAAAATTACCGGACATCGTGGTTCAGGATTATCCAATAGCGCCTCATCAACAACCTCTTTTTCAAATTCAATATCTTGATTAAAATCATCCATGCATAAAACCCCTCTCATCTATATTATTATTAAATTAAAAACAGTAAAACCATAGCCACAAAAACAGCTCTAATACTATACCGGCACCGTAAATACACCAAAAAGCCAAACAAAACATAGAGCACATTTAACCCCATAAACAAAACCATGCCTATTCCAAAAGCTTCAGCATCTCCTACAATAAGACCGGTTTCAATTAAAGCGTGGTGTTGATACATCAAAACAGCGCCGTATAAAGCAAATGTCAACCCAATACGGAGATAATCCATAAAAGCGATAGAAACATATACTTTCTTCATTTGATAAATGAAAATAACGACCCCTGATAGATAGATAAATAGCACTGTAGATGCAACGATATAAGCAAGGTCTAAAACCACATTTGTTTGGTTTAACTGACCAGGAATGATGTAATCAAAAGCATATCTCAAAAACCCTAAGTAAAAAGGAAGGCCCATCAACCGTACCACGACATAAACAACTAATACAAAAAGAGACGTTAAAACCAACACATCAATAAACTTTACCGCATCAAACACACTGTTTTTCTTCCCAATCACAACCGTATATAAATTAACACATAATATCGTAAAAAAAACAGCTTGAAAAACGAGTCCAACCAACAGGGTGTCCCTAACCTCAAGACCACCGAGCACGGTTTCACTCCACCTCAAACTGTCATGGAATACAAAAAGATAAAATACACCCCAAGTTAGGGCACCGATGTAAATTTGGTTCAAGCGCCCTTTAAATGCCGTTTTATACATGGCGACAACCCCTGTTCCCATTATTAAACTAATTTTATCACAATTAAAAAGATTCGTAAATAATCAATTGCTTTACACACATGCTTTAACCCACGTCTATTCCATGCTATAATAATGAAAAAAGAAAGACGTGATTATAATGCGCGGGTTTAACATCGCAAAAGGATATGAAAATAAAACCATTAAAATACCAAGAAGAAGCACTAAATATAGCGCTGGATACGATTTCGAAGTTTGCGAAGATATCATAATAAATCCAAATGACATAGTACTTGCAGAAACTGGTATCAAAGCTTATATGCAAAAAGACGAAGTCTTACAGATATATCCACGCAGTTCGCTACCTCGAAAGTATCACCTAACTATCCCCAACAACGTGGGAATCATCGATTCAGATTATTATGAAAATCCATCAAACGATGGTGCGATTTATATTCAGTTACATAACTTTGGAACCGAACCTATCACACTTAAAAAAGGCACTCGAATCGCACAAGGTATCTTTACCAAATACTTAACCGCCACCGATGAAGAAGAAAGTAACACGGAGCGTAACGGCGGCTTCGGGAGTACTGGCAGATAAAAAAACGTCTAGAAAACTAGACGTTTTTATATGCCTCTCATATTTTGTTCCAACATCCTAGCAAGATATTCAACGCGGTGTGGCGTAACGTGAAACAAGGATTGAATCATTATAACTCCAAGTACAGCAATCATCAAAGCGCTCCAATGAGCTCCTGTAAGATTATATACAATAACACTAATAAATAAAAACGATACTGATAACGCAAAAAATATCATGATTTTTTGCGTAGAAAAATGGTATTTTATCTCCGCATATACTATATCTAAATACTTATAAAAAAGTGTATAACCAATTAACAAACGAACAACTCTAAAATAAAATGGTGGGGTTGGTTCATGGACAAAGTTTGTCCAAGTAAAAACAATCACTGAAATCATTGCTAGTACAAGAGCAAAGTACCGCTTTCTCTTGAGTTTAGAAGCATATTTTATTAGTTCTTGAACATTTTTATCAGCAAAAGCATAGTCGCTTATAGCGCCGTTATAACTTGATTTTATTTTTTGATTTACATTGAACAAGATGCGTGTATGTAGTAAAAACATCACAAAAGCTACCGCAAAAAAAATAACTGAAAGCAGTAGATTTGATGCATAATAAAAGCCAAATGTAATAAACACTAGCCCTAACAATCGAATATGATCGTGGAGAAACAAATCGCGTTTTACAACTGCAAAGGCCGGGTTTATTTGTGGTTTCCTAAAAAACAACAAGGCTAACAATAAATAGCCAATCATAAAAATACCTAAAAACCCAATGATATTAAACCATAGATTTGATAACCTTAACACATTTAACCCAACAAAACTTATAACAAGTATATAAATCGTTAAGTTCAATGCCAGAAAACACTTAACTTCTTTTACCATATAAATCACCCGCACATAAAAAAATCTTCCCCTAAGATCTTTGTTTGTAGTCTTACATTATACAACAAAAAGGGACAAACGCAAAATAGTGTTTATCCCTTTTATCATTTTTATTGTTTTATTTACCTATCGCAAAGGTAATTTCAACAGAACACGCTAGTTCACCATTAACATAAGCCGCGCCCGTTCCTTTGCCAATTGGACCTTTTATTTTATTGATTTCTAGTTCTAATATCAGTGTATCTCCAGGAATAACTTTCCTTTTGAAACGAGCCTTGTCGATTCCAGCAAAATAAGCTGTTTTCCCTTTATAAGCATCTTGACTTAATAAGGCTACCGCACCTGCTTGTGCCAATGCTTCAATAATCAGCACACCTGGCATCACATGTTCTTGCGGGAAATGACCTTGAAAATGCGCTTCTGTGGCAGTAACGTTCTTCAACGCTTTAACGCGTTTTCCTTCTTCTATTTCTAATACCTTATCCACCAATAAAAACGGGGCGCGGTGTGGAATGATGTTTTGAATTTCATTACTATTCAACATTATGACCACCTCTTAAAGGCTAAAGTTGCATTATGTCCACCAAACCCTAAAGAGTTTGTGATGGCATACTCTAAAGCTTTTTCTTTTCCAACATTTACCGTATAGTCTAAGTCACATAGTTCATCTTTTGTTTTATAATTTATGGTTGGAGGAACAAACTGATCTTTAAGTGCGAGTATGGTGAAAATCGATTCAACAGCACCACTTGCGCCAAGTAAGTGTCCAGTCATAGATTTCGTAGAATTGATTAAAATGTTTCTACTATGGTCTTTAAAGAGTTTTTTAATCGCTAAAGTTTCAATCTTATCATTCAGTGGTGTTGATGTTCCGTGTGCATTGATATGTCCAACGGCTTCAACACCTATCCCTGCATCTTTTAAGGCATCTTCCATACATTGTCTTGCACCTTCTCCTTCAGGATCAGGACTTGTAATGTGCGATGCGTCGCATGTAGAGCCATAACCAACAATCTCCCCATAGATTTTAGCGCCTCTTGCGACTGCGTGTTCGTACGATTCTAAAATGATTGTACCTGCACCTTCGCCCATCACAAAACCAGAACGGTTTTTATCAAACGGTGTAGAAGCACTGTTTGGATCACTCGAATTACTTAAAGCATGCATCACTTTAAACCCACTCAAACCAAGGGGTGTAACGGTAGATTCGCTTCCACCACTAATACAAACATCTAAATAACCATGGCGAATCGCTCTAAAAGCATCACCTATTGTATTGGTTGCACTAGCACATGCTGTGACACTCGCCGTAGCCATCCCTTTAATTCCGTATTTAATAGCAATATTTCCTGGTGCAATATTGATGATAGACATCGGAATGAAAAATGGAGAGATTCGGTTAAAGCCTTTTTTTAGTGCTTTTTCATTTTCATTAGCAATGGTTTCTAATCCACCAATACCACTCGAATAATAAACTCCAATTCTTTTTTTATTCATATTCTCCAAATCTAACTGTGAATCTTGAACTGCCTCATCGGTTGCAATCATCGCCAACTGTGTAAAGCGATCCAACCTTTTTAACTGCTTTTTTCCAAAATATTCTAGAAAATCAAATCCTTTAATTTCTCCAGCAATTTTCACTTCGTGG
>SKGE01000087.1 GCA_007117625.1 Candidatus Izemoplasma sp.
GATGAAATCATCAAGATCACCCAAAAGATCAAGGACATGGTTTTTAAAGAAAATACGATTTTAATCCCTTTACTTGCCGATACGCTGAATTTATATAACTTTATTAAGATTGCAGAAGCAAGTGATGAAATCGGGTATTTTCTTGAAAAACCAAAAACAAAATGGCACGTCGATCCAAACGCTGAAGATTTTGAAGCGGAAGAAACGCAAAACACGGGGGACGTTCACTTTGACGCAGGGGTACTCTCACAAGAAGTTGTCAACGCGATGTTAAATACGTTGCCACTCGACATGACCTTTGTCGATAAAGATGGCCATTTGCGGTACTTTACACAAGGAAAAGAGCGGATCTTTGACCGTCCTAAAAAAATCCTTGGAAGACATGTAAACATGTGTCACCCACCCCAAAGTGTCGATATCGTTGAAAACATTGTCGAAGCGTTCAAAACTGGTAAAAAAGATCACGAAGACTTTTGGATCAATATGCACGGACAATTTATTCACATCCGATATTTTGCAGTAAGAAGTAAATCAGGAGACTACTTAGGAACCTTGGAGATGACCCAAAACGTGACACCAATCAGAGCGCTCAATGGGGAAAAGCGTTTGATGGACGAATGATTTTAAAAGGACTTTACATCTTTTTAGGGACACTCACGTTTGTCTTAGGAAGCATCGGTATTGTCATGCCGCTCATCCCAACTACCCCATTTTGGTTATTGACTACCTATTTTTATGCCAAAGGTTCAAAACGATTTCACACTTGGTTTACGTCGACAAAACTATATAAAAAACATTTAAAAACGTTCGCCGAACACCGTGCGATGACACTTAACCAAAAGTTAAGGTTATTGCTCTTTGTCGATGTTATGTTAATGTTTCCATTCTTTATCTTACCTTATGGGTTCGTTAAACCGCTTGTGATTATTTTAATCATAAGTAAGTATACCTATTTCTTTACCGCGGTTAAAACCATCAAACCGCAAACAAAAGCCAGCATTTCTCTATAGAAACGCTGGCTCTTTTTATTCGGTATAGTCTTGCAATAACTTCACATAAAAGTCTTTGTTGTCTAAAATACCTTGGATATCTTCATCGGTTAATGTCTTCACAATTTTCATCGGATTACCAACCACTAAAGCGCGCTCTGGTACTTTTTTTCCTGGAGGTACCACACAGCCGGCCGCCACAAGTGCGTGTTTCCCGAC
The DNA here is from genome assembly GCA_007117625.1 of Candidatus Izemoplasma sp. Lineage (GTDB taxonomy): Bacteria > Bacillota_I > Bacilli_A > Izemoplasmatales > Izemoplasmataceae > SLQR01. The sequence continues at coordinate 1,209 of SKGE01000087.1, forward strand.
ATGGGCTTCATCTAAAATAATACTGCCCATCCCAATCAGCGCTTCATCTTCAATGATTGCTGCGTGAATAATAGCCGCATGGCCTACGGTTACATTTTTACCAATAAGGGTTGGCATATTGGTGTTGGTGTGAATAATCGTGCCATCTTGAATGTTGGTGTTCTCACCTATTTCAACGCGGTCCATATCCCCGCGGATAACAGCATTATACCAAACACCGACATGATCATTAAGCGTCACATCACCGATCACTTGTGCGCCTTCAAAAACATTTGCTTTTTCGGATATTTTTGGCGTTTTTCCTTTATATGTATGAATCATTTTCTCACCTCAAGGTTATTATAACGCATTGCACTCCGTTTGTCTTATAAACTGATTAATCACGATAGAATAAATCTGATTCAAAATATCAACATCAAAGGTTATATGAGATATGCTATAATAAGATAGATGTCACAATTTTTAAGAGGTATGATTATGCGCTGCAAACATTGCTCCACAAAAATACCAGCGGATACGCGATACTGTCCGCGCTGCGGCGCAACCGTAGAATCGCAAAACAAACACCGCACACGATCAACACTAAGCACAGAAAACCGTTGTAGTTACTGCAATGGTACAGTTAAAAATTCAGAGAAGTTTTGTTCCCACTGCGGGAAAGAAAATACGAATTTCTTAGCCCCTAAAACATCGCGCTCGCCGCGACAATCACCCCCAAAACCACCACCTCAAAACACCTTTACAACGAGTACTGAAAGACCACTGAAATCTAGGTCAGTGGCTGGGATTTTAGGGATATTGTTTGGCGCTTTAGGGCTTCATAATTTCTACTTAGGTGAAACTGGAAAAGGCGCGATGCAGTTAATTCTTTCCCTAGTTGGAAGCATTATCTTAATAGGTCCCTTAGTAGCATTTATATGGGGCTTTACTGAAGGTATCATGCTGCTAGCTGGTTCAATCAATACTGATGGCTATAACCGGCCACTAACGAGATAGGAGGCATACTATGGAACCATACTTACAACTTATAACCATGACACTGATAGGCGGATTAATTGGATTTACAACGAATAAGATTGCTGTACGGATGTTGTTTCGACCTATTCAGCCAAGAAAAATATTGTTTTTTAAAGTACAAGGACTTTTACCAAAACGAAAAAGTTTAATCGCTGCCTCTATGGGAAAAACCATCGAAGCCGAACTGTTATCAAAAGACGACATCTTTAACAGCTTCATGACACCAACATCGATGGAGAAATTTAAAGATATTTTAAAACGCGAACTCGCTAAAAAACTGAGTAGTGTCGTCCCTTCAATGTTTAGAAGCATGCTAGGACCTAATCTCGATACGATGATTCATCAATTTATCGATACCGAAGGTGACCGCTTAATCAAAAGTTTGTTCGACCATATCAAAGATGAAGGGTTAACCAATCTCGATATTCCGAAGCTTGTCGAAGAACGTGTCGATGCGATGGATTTTTTAAAGTTTGAATCACTTGTGTTAAACGTTGTTCGGAAAGAACTGCGTCACATCGAATATGTTGGATTATTTTTAGGACTTATGATCGGATTTGTCCAGTTTTTAATCGTTAATTTCTTATAGGCGATGAAGGAGATGTTTATGAAGTTTATTCATACTGCAGATTTACATTTAGGGATGGTTATGAAACACGTTACATTCGCTTCAAGCGAAGCGCATAAAGAGCGTGTTTATGAAATAGAAGCGGCTTTTTACCGCTTACTTAAACATGTTGAAGAAAATGCCATAGATTATCTATTCATTACAGGAGATTTGTTTGATCACCCGCATGTTGGAATCAGTAAGGTTGATGCCTTTTTTAAACGTCTCGCAAACTTAAACGCAGACGTTTTTATCGTGATTGGTAATCACGATACTTTTTTACACAATAAAGCTTATAACTACTTAAACAGTTATAAAAATATTCATTTTTTTAGTCCTGATAACACAGTTGTGAAGCTCGAGCAAATCGATGTCTATGGGATGAACACGAGAGACTATAGCGATGCAACATTAGCACAAATGAACCAACAGTTAAACAGAGATAAAATAAACGTGCTTTGTTTACACGGAGACGTAACCAATCCGCAAGATGATCACTATCTCACCGATGTCAAAAATTTAGAAAAAACCAACTTTGACTATATCGCGATCGGTCATATTCATAAACATGCATTTATAAGACCACATATCGCTTATAGTGGCAATCTAGAACCCGTGGATTTTTCCGAAACCACACAACGCGGCTTCATCGAAGGAGAGCTTGCGAAACCGATTAAAGCCACTTTCGTCCCTTTTGCCAAACGCAATTTTATTGTGAAAACAATCACCCTCACCACCAAAGATGACCAACACAGTCTACGCGAAAAACTCAATGAAGTCATCCAGCCAAACGAGCAATCAAACGACTTTATCCGCGCCGAACTGACAGGACAAATCAACGCAGACTTTAAACTTGATCAAGACCTCTTTTCACTCATCAAAAAGGACTACTACTATTTAGAGTTTAAAGATAAAACAAAGCTTGGTCTTAACTTAGAAACCCTTAAGAAAAACTATAAAGATACGATTATCTCAGAAATCATCGAAACCGCAGAACACGAAAATAATCTCGATGATGAAAGCCTATGGCTCGCACTCCGTACCTTAATCGAAACGGAGGGAGCGTCATGAAAATAAAACAATTGATTATCCAAGGCTTCGGGCAGTTTATCAATCAAAGCTTTGATTTTAAAGATGGTTTAAACATCATTGAAGGACTCAATGAAAGTGGAAAAACAACCTTACATGCTTTTATCGAAGCGATGTTTTTCGGCTTTATTAATCCTGACAATAAACGCAAAACCTACCTAGAAGATTACGACCGCTACGAACCCAAAACTACCGATGTTTATGGTGGGAGTTTAATCATCGAACACGACAACACACGCTATAGAATTACGAGAAACCTCAAAAAACAAAACCGCAATCCACTCCAAATCACCAAAGAAACCACCGGCGAAACGATCACCGATACCTTAGATATTGATCCTATCAGTAAAACCGCTGATGTCGGAAAATGGCTTAACTTACCTTACCCGCTTTATCAAAACACCTTAAGCATCCGCCAACTTGAAGCTAAAACAAAAGACAATGTTGGAGACTTATTGATGACACGCCTCAGCAACCTAACCACCTCAGCGACCGAAACACTTGCCCCAAGCAAAGCCGTCGCACACTTAGAGTCAAAACTTCAAGCGATTGGCTCAGACCGCGCAAGCACGAAACCTTACGCAAAAACGCTAGCGTCGATTCAAACCCTAGAAAAACAAAAAGAAGCATTATTAACGCTACATGAAACACACCTCACGCAAAAAGCGAAAGTAGAAACCAAAAAAACCGATCTCCACCAAAAAACAGCCCAAAAAGAAGCGCTAGAATCAACGATTAAACGTAAAGAAAACACCCTAAAACGCAATCGTTACGAAGCGATTAAAAAACTCATCGAAGAAAAAGAAGTCAAACAAAAACACTTAGAAAGTCTTGACACTTACAAAGACTTTAACCCAGAGGACCTAGAGTCCTATCAAAAATATACACATGAACTAAATACTCAAAAAGAACGACTCGAAGAATTTGAGCGCTCAATTCAAGAAACCGAAACAACGGTTCACCAACTGAAACAAACGCAAGCTGAACCGATTGATATAGACACGCTTAAAGAAGATCGTCGCAAAATACTCGAGCTCGAGCGCACGATTGATTATCAAACGTTGAAGACACTCAAGGCTGAGCAAAATCAACAACTAAACAGCATCCAAGCACTAACGACAGAAAAAACTAGGCTCGAGTTAAACAAACAAAAACGTCTTAAGCGTTGGTTTTTAATCTTACCTCTTTTTATCGTAGTGATTTATAAACTGAAACTAAGAAAAATTATCCATAGATTGATCAATTTAAGAAACCAAAAAGATCTTATCGATCGTGAACTAGAAACGATCAACACCTTGATCGATGAAAAAAAGAAACTTTTAACCAAATATCAAGCATCAAGCGATGAAGCTTTTGAAGACTATTATGAAAAAGCCTTAGAAAATCTTAACCTCATACAGACAATCAACACCCAAACAGAAACACTAAACACCTTAACAAAAAAACGAAACACCTTACAAAACACGATTAAAACTACCAAAGAACACCTCAAAGCACTCGAACATAAATATGATGTAAAAGACTACGAAGGGCTAAAAAACACAAGAGATAAACACAAACTTTATAGCGCGCACAAAAGAGATATCGAAACGCTAAAGACACGCATCAACGATCAGCTCGATGGCATCGATTTTAAAACCTACGAAGCTTCCATCGATTTTGAAGCTAAACCTTCAGACCCTAATGATCTAGATGCTTTAAAAGAAACCTACGAAACCCTCACGACCGAAATCCAAGACTTAAAACTCTTTATTGAACGTACTGAAAGTCAAATCGAGACCGAAGAAAAACAGCACTTACCACTTGAAACCATCGAACAACTACTCCACCAACACGAATCAAAAAAAGCGGCCTATGTCAAAGAAAAAGCTACCATCGAACAAGCAAGAAAACGCATCGAAGCCGCGATGAAAACCATCGAAGAAAACTTCGCACCCGTTTTATCGGAAAAAATTAAAACCTACTTACAAACCTTCACAGCAAATACCTACAGCGACATCCGCGTCGCAAAAAACCTGATGTTTAAAGTCTACAGCAACCAATACGCACAGTTCGAATCCGAACTGCACTTTTCACAAGGCACCACCGATCAAGTCTATTTTGCGATGCGTCTTGGCATGCTTGATGCTTTAAACCAATCACATCTCCCCCTATTACTCGATGACGCTTTTGTATCCTATGATAACGACCGTTTAAAACATGTTTTAAACGTTTTAAAAACGATGCAAAAGACACGACAAATTATCCTTTTTACCTGTCACAGCCGTGAACATGATTTCAGTAAAGCCATCAATCTAAATCATCACTATATCGCGTTATCTGAAACGCCTGAAATATAAGGCGTTTTATTTTGCTTAAGCTAAGAAAAAACCGCCAAAACATGATAAAATGTAACTGAGGAAGTGATACAATGAAAGCAGATTTACACATGCATACCACCGAGTCTGATGGTCGTTTAACCCGCGAGGAATTATTTCAACGCGCCAAAGAAAAAGGCATCGACTTAATATCGATTACCGACCATGACGTCTGTCGTCATGTCGAAGATAATTTTCGTCTTGCAGAAAAATATGGCGTAAAATATATCCCAGGGATTGAACTCTCAACCCTTGAACAAGGAAAAAATGTCCACATTTTAGGCTACTTTAAAAGTGATGGGTACCAAGCACAAGCGATGGAAGACTATTACGTCTATATTAAAAAAGGTCGCGAAGACCGCGCCAAACAGTTCGTCAAAAACTTAAAAAAATACTATGATATCGATATCACCTATGAGGATATCTTAAATGCCTCAAACGGCATTATCGCAAGACCACATATCGCCAAAGCAATCAAAACAAAATACCCGCACTACGAACACAATGAAATCTTTAACAAATTTATTGGCGATCACACCGAAGCCTATGTCCCGAGCACAGAACTCAGTGTTCAAGAAGGCATTGATCTTCTCAGGAAACATGATGCCTTAATTGTCTTAGCCCATCCAAAACTCTTAAAAGTGCACATCCATGATAAAGTCTTATCGTATAACTACGATGGCATCGAAGCGATTTATGGGTTGCACGACACACAAGACTCTACGTACTACAAAGACTTCGCAAAGCGCAAAAACCTACTCATCACGGCTGGCAGTGATTACCACGGCATCCCAAACGACACCAAACACAAAGATATTGGAGATGTAACACTAGAAGGCGAAGACTTAGATCGTTTCTTAGATGCTTTAAGCCATTAAAAAAGTTCACTCAAATCCTAGAGTGAACTTTTTTACAACCCTGTATAAAAGACAACAAAGAGGAGTATCGTAAATAAGTTGGCAAAAAAGTTTACCAAATTATTCGATAGCCAACGCACCCCAGAAGCAACTTCAGAAGCCTCGGTTCGATCTTCGGAGACATTTCCTTCATTCAGATACTTAACCTGAATGGTTCCTAACATACTATCGATGATACTACCCAAAATACCAAAACCAGCAACCAACAGCACCACAAAGAAATTATTCAAGACAATCCAACTTAAAAGCGCAAAAATAATCGATGCTAAAATACTTCCGAAAAACCCTAAAAGCGTGACACCACCTGAAAGTCCTGCTTGCATCACTTTATAGGTAAAGATATGTCTAGGAAGTTTTTTCGATAAGCGGCCAATCTCACTACTCCAAGTATCACTCGCACTAATCGTCACACTCAAGAAAAACAAAATATAATAAAGGTCACTGTTATAAAAAAAATGAAGTACCGCAAATAAAGCGGCTAAACCACCATTCGCAAAAACCTGAAAACCATTGCGATTGCTCGGTTTTTTTTCTTTGGCAAATCTTCCAAGTACCGTAGAAGATAAAAAGAAAAGAATTAAATATAAAAAAGCAAACCAGCCAGCAGCACCATAAATAATCGTCCCCAGCATGATCGCCATCATCGCACCTGAATCATTTAAACTTCGTTTTGCATAGGCTGTCATCGCAATCGTCGTACTAAATATGAACCCCAGTAAAAGCGTCACCATAACAACATCACCCCAAGTAAAAAGACCAGTAGAGGCACACTTAAGTTATCCAAGCCTTTTGGGGTATAAAGTTCCACAAATGCAGCCGCAAACGCGATTAGTATAATAAAATACCAACTGAATGGAAACAGAATAATTCCAATCACAAGCGATACAAGAAGCATCGTCATAAATCCGATTAAACTTTTATGCTGATAAAGCTTAACACTTTTAAACTGCTTACCAAAGACCGCACTTAAACCATCACCATAGCCCATGACTAAAATCGCCAAAGCACCAATCATTAACCGATCGAAATAAAACGAGATAAAGGTAATTATAAACAAACTAATCGCATAGTACACCGTTCCTAAATCATTGCTGGTTTGGGAATCGCGTTCCATCGCTTTGACTAAGTTTAAGCGGTACGATACATAGTTAAGCCCAATAAACGTTAGGGGTGGTATCATCGCAAAATAATACGTCGATTGGTCAAAGAAAAACATCGCCAACAGCCACCAGTTGGCGACACCGATATGAATAAACTTACGGCTGCCTTCATCATTTAATACCTTGAGTTTATCTAAGAGCGTTGAAACGCCAATCACGGCAAACACAAAACCGTATGAGGCGAGCAACCCAATCATTCGACAAGCCCTCGTTTACTAAGCGTTTTTTGAACCGCTTTTGAAATACGCCATTTCCTAAACTTCCCAACGACATGACGCTTATTAATATTGGTATACCCACGCTTTTCAATTTGATCCATAATCGCTTCATAAAAGCGCGCCGCTAAATAAGTAGGAAGGATTGCATCCTTATCAAAAAGCTCAGCATGATCATAAAAAACTTGGTACTGATCTTTCGCTTTTTGAATATAATACTCCATCATTCCACGCCATTCAGCTGTCACAAGTCCAGTTCGGGTAATCTCGATTTGCAGTTGGTACTGCTCAATAATTTCATCAGGGAAATAGACGCGATCATTGATAAAGTCATCACGAACATCGCGTAAAATATTCGTAATTTGCATCCCTTTACCAAGTTCAACTGCAACCGATTCAAGCTTCTCCTTATGGTCTTTAAGCTTTTCACTAGCAATCACCGGTAAAAGCATTAAACCAACCGTTCCTGCAGCCTTATAACAATACTTATCTAAGTCCGCCTCAGTTTTAATTGGTTTGTTATTGTAATCATCTCGCATGCCATCGATTAAATCCAAATAAGGTTCAACGTTTGATGGATACTTTTCAAACGTATCCGCCAACGCTTGAAACAACAAATCATCTGGCGCTTTTCCTTCAAAGGTTGCCTTAATGTTTTTTTCTAACGCGTTGAGTTTTTTAATGTCATGATCGACATCAATGGCATCATCTACCGTACGGCAAAACGCATAAATTGCGTACACCGCTTTTGCCTTTTCTTCAGGCAAGACACTAAATGCTTTGTAGAAACTTTGACTACTCTCTTTAATAATATTTTCACAATATTCATACTTATCCATAATTAAGCTCCTATGTTCCATAATTACCTTGATTATAACGAATTATCACGAATATGTAAACGCATGCACGCAAAAAAGACAAATGGTTGAGATAGTATTTACAAAAATCTATTACTTCAGTAAAATGAAGAGATAGAAAGGGTGATACAATGAAAAATATAACTGTTATTGGCTCTGGTGTAGCTGGGCTCACCACCGCGCTCCGTTTACAACACGACGGCTACAACGTAACGATTTACGAACAACGCGGAGAAGTTGGTGGTAAGATGAACCGTGTAACTGGAAAAGGTTACACCTTTGATCTTGGACCAACGATTGTGATGATGCCAGATATTTATAAAGAAGTCTTAAGTTACACAGGTGTCAACCCAGATGATTACATCAATTTCCAACCACTTGATCCGATGTACCGCGTTACCTTTCCAGATGGCGAAACCATCGATGCCTCGAGTGACTTAAGCAAGATGATCGTTGATTTAGAAAAACGTGGCGACGACGTCGCTGCTGGCTTTTTAAAATATTTACACAAAACTTATGACAAATACATCATTGCTAAAGATCACTTTATCGAAAAAACATTTAGAAAGCCAAGCGATTTTTACAACTTTAAAACCTTAAGAAACGCTCTGAAACTAAAAACCTTTGACAGTGCCCATCACACCATCCAAAAATATGTCAAAGACGAAAAAATTCAAAACTTACTCTCTTTTCAAACACTATATATCGGAATCAGTCCCAAGAAAGGACCATCGATCTATACCATCATTCCAATGATTGAAACTCTATACGGCGTCCACTACGCCAAAGGTGGTATGTACAGTTACGCACAAGCGCTTGAAAAGCGCTTTAAAGAACTCGGCGGTAACATTAAACTTAACACCAAAGTTGACGAAGTTGTATTCGAAAACAAAGTTGCCAAAGGCATCCGCATTGGTGAGGAAACGATTACTTCTGATGCAGTTGTTGTGAATGCTGATTTCCCATATGCGATGGATAATCTGATCAAAGATAAAAAACCCAAAGGTAAGTACACTGAAAAATACATCCACAACATGAAGTATTCATGTAGTGTGATGCTTTTATACATCGGAGTCAATAAAAAAATCCCAAATCTAAAAGTGCACAACTTATACTTTGGGAAAGATTTTGATGAAAACTTAAACGAAATCTTTACAGGTAAACTTCCAACCGACCCAGCATACTATATTTATGCGCCAAGTGTCATCGATGACAGTGTTGCTCCAGAAGGAAAAGAAGCCCTCTATGTGCTGATTCCTGTCCCGGAACTTAAAACTGCAGCGTTTAACTGGAATGAAAAGACCATTGATCACTACAAACATAAAATTTTAGACAAGATTGAACAATTAGAAGGCCTAGAAGATGTTCGCAAGCACATCGATTTCTTAGAAATCATGCACCCCGTTCGTTTCCAAAATGAACTAAATGCGATGTATGGAGCCACGTTTGGTCTAGCCCCAACCCTTGGTCAAAGCAATTACTACCGACCAAAGAATGTCCATCCTTATGCTAAAAATTTATACTTCGCTGGAAGTAGCGTGCATCCCGGTGCCGGGGTACCGATTGCCATTACCAGTGGAAAGCTTGTGCACCAAGCGATTAAAGAAGACAGTAAAAGATAACGTACTAATTGCTTTAGATACATGGTTTTGAGGTATAATAAAAGCAGGTGATAAACATGAAAAAAATCCTCTTTATAGTTACAATCCTCACACTTACCATCGCGCTAAGCGGTTGTGACTACATTAGCACGCTCATTCCAAGCGATGCCGATGCCTTTCAAACGGCCATGCTTGAAAGTAGAGACCAAATTAGAAACTCTAGCGTTCGCGTTGAAACCATCACCTATCGTGGTGGACTCATCGGTGGTGTCGCATCAGAATCTCAAGGTAGCGGGGTTATTTATGACGAAGATGAAACGTATTATTACGCCATCACAAACTTTCATGTGATCGACACCAATGAACGCGAAAACTATGAACATTTTGTCTATGTGTTTGAACATGATGAACGCCTAGATGCTGAACTCATTGCCTATCAAGAAAACTACGATTTAGCCGTTGTCCGCTTCGAAAAAGGGGACTACAGCGTAACTGTCATAGATATTACCGCAAGACTTGAACAACCTTTAAGCCGTGGAGAAATTGTTTTAGCAGTAGGCAGTCCAAGTCGCATCAATATGATTGTGACCTTTGGCGAATACCAAAGCATGATCAACTTAGATCAAGTCGACTTTCGTGTCATTTTCCACACCGCACTTATCTACAGTGGTTCAAGTGGTGGCGCACTGACAGATCTATCCGGCAACCTCGTTGGGATCAACACCTGGGGCAGTAGCGACAACAATTCAGGTGGCCTTGCCATCCCAATCGATAAAGTCATGGAGTTCTTAATCGAACACGACCTATGGACATAAAAAATCCCGTTCAAATTTCGAACGGGATTTTTATTCACCTAACGCATGTCTTTCAAACACTGCTTCAAGCATTCTTGCAAGCGCATCAGCGGTTTGTGTCGCGCCAGCATAAGTATCATAAAACGTCTCATCACGGTTAACCGATGTCGTAAATAAATAATCTTCTAACACATTAAAACTTGCACCATATACACTTTCAAAATGTTCAACAATCGCCATATAAACAATCATCCCACTTGTATCTATCGCCACATCAATGATAATCGGACTCGAACTGTTGTATCCATAATCGTAAACGCGATAGACCGTTCCAACTAAAGTCTCCTCATAGTAATACCGTTGTTTATGAATAAACATCGGTTCACCCTCAAGCACTTCAATCTCGTCGCGTTGATTCGCTTCAAAGAAGATATGTCGGATACTACGCAAGGTTTCATCTTCTTCTAAACGCATCTTGATTTCAGTAAGTATTTGTAGCATCTGACTCGATATCCCTGGATATGAGAAGTGCTGCATCGCATCGAGCGTGCTTGGTGCATAATCCGACATAAGACTGATGACTTCAGCAATTTCCGCTGAAATACTCGGAGTTTCAAAACTCATGTAAACATGTTGCATCGTTAAAAACCGATCTTCCTCAACAAACACCACAAACGGAAAAGTAAAATCATTGTCAACTAAATGAAACTGATAATGATAGCCTAATATATTACCTTCGCTATCTTTATAAACTGTTTCTGAAGACAATATTCCATGATGAAACACGGTTCGCTCAGTTTCATAAAAGGCTCCAAAAAGTTCATACCCACCTTGGATAAAAATTTGAACGATCAAATCTTCAGTCATCTCTAACAATCGCGTCAATGATTCAAACTGATACGTTTCAGTGTCATCTTCGTAAAAGGTGATTTGATCAATCGGTTGATCGATTAAAAACGGTAAGAAGGTCTCTTCTAAAAAGCTGAGTTCTTGATGGGTATAATCACTATTGATAATCACGATGTCTTGGAGCTCGTATGCAGCATTTAACACTAAGGCAATATCAATAAGCCCTTCAGACGTCTCGATAAACCCTCGCACTTCGGTCGCAACACGAATCCCTTCACTGTCGTAATACCTTACTAGGGTATAAAAATAACTATGCCGTATCGACCATTTATCGAACGTTTCATATACTACTGTGTCATCATGCAAAACTTCACGGTCAATCAACGTTACCGTAAACGGAATCCGTTCGCCGTGATAACGGATTGTAATTTCATGGGTTCCCGCTCTTTGAAGTTTATTGCGGTCAATACGCGTTAACATCGATTCATCGACCTCAACAAACGTATCTTCTTCGCCTTCGCGACGTACCCGCAAACTTAAAACACCGATATCAAATGCATCGATATAATAAACAGCCTCTAACGCTTCATCGTGAAGTTCAACCGATTCGACAGGATCTAAAATACTATCGATGACATCACCGCAAGCCATCAGCGTAAGACTTAAAAATAACACTAAACTAGCGACCAAAAGTCTTTGCATATCGATGCCCCCTTATTATGATAACTTAATTATAAAGCGGCATTTCTTTTAAAGCAACTGATATTTACACCATAAATAGGATGAAAAAGTTCTTATTTTGCGGTATAATATAATGTCAGTAAAATTATACAAAAGGTTGATAACGTCTATGAAAAAAGTACTTATTACAGCATTTGAAGCATTCAACAACGAACCGACCAATCCAACCGAACTGGTTCTTGCAGAATTACCAGAGTTTTTGTTTGATGCAAGAATTATCAAAGTCACCCTTCCAGTTGTCTACGACAAAGCCTTCGAGGTTTTAAAGCCAATGATTGAAAAACATCAGCCGAGTCTCATCTTGATGATGGGCTTAGCCGCTGGACGCAGCCAAATCAATATCGAACGCATTGCGATCAATATCAACGATAGTAATACCAAAGATAACCTTGGCAATATCAAACACTTTGATCCGATTGATCGAAGCGGACCAGACGGGCTATTTACTACATTGCCGCTCGAAAAAATCATCACCGCAACGCGTAAGCGGAAACTCCCTGTGACCATTTCAAACACCGCGGGGGCATATGTTTGTAACCATATCATGTATAAAACGTTAAACCATATTCAAACAAATGATTTGAAAACCAAAGCTGGATTTATCCATATGCCGTTCTTACCAGAAAACGTCATCGATAAACCGAATATGCCATCACTAGATAAACGTTATATGATCGAAACGATCACAACCATTATAAATGTAATATTGAACCCCCTTGCTTTAGAATCGACACAAAGAATAATGAACGGATGAGGTGTAATGCATGAAACGACTTAGCTTACTTTTTGGCATCATCACGATACTTTTTACCCTCAGTGCCTGTGGGTTATTTCAAGGTGATCAACCCGTAACTATTGAGCTTAATCATAACTTAGACCCTGCAGAACTAGAAGATGATGGACCCAGATTATCAGTAAAACCTGAAAACAACATCATTGTTGGACAAGAAATCACGATTACTGCGAGTACCTATCCAGGGTATCAATTCGTCGAATGGCGTAACCAAGACGGCACTTCATTTAGCACCCAGCCCGTCACCCGCTTCGTCGTTGAAGCATCAAAAACGCTCACCGCAGTTTATGAAGCTTACGAAGTCGGGTATTTTAACGTCACGGCGTTTAGTAATATTAACGAACCAATTCATTTGAGTCAAGAAGGTCCTTTTGTACCGGGGACAAGACTCACCATCACCGCACCACCCGTAGAAGGCTATACTTTTGATCATTTCCGTGATGTCGATAGCGGGCGGTTAATCACAAGACAACAAAACTATACCTTTGATGTCAATCAAGACCGCACCATCGAAGCCATCTATTTAGAAGAAGATACCTTCTTCGTCGTCTTTGAAACCAATATTGACGGCATCATCCCAATCGTTTCACACGATGGCCCTTATGTTGATGGGGAAGAAGTAACCGTTGAAGCTCCCCTTGTTCCAAATCATGGGTTTATTCACTGGCAAACAGAAGATGGAACGATCATTTCATACGAGACAATCATCGAATATACCGTGACCCAATCCGAACAGGTCATCGCCATCTATAACGAGACGGCCTTAATTTATGAAACTGACTTTGAAGACGTTGATAAACCTTCCTTTGCACGCGGTACGATTGAAACGCGTGGACACTTATGGACCTTGCACGAAGCGTTAATCGGAAGCAGTCATCTCGACCGACGTGTTGGCGAACAAGGCGTAAGACTCAGAAGTGGCTACATCGAAAGTGTCTTTGCCGTACAACATATTGAAAGAATTACTTTTAAGTACGCGACCTTCGGTGAAAGTGAACCTTCAAGCATCAGACTGCTTATCAGCCAAGACAAAGTTTCATGGTACTTAGTAGAAGCCACCACGGCACAACCGGAACTCCGTACCTTTGAACACGTCTTTAGCGATGAAGACCTTGCAGAGTACGGTTTAACTATAAGCGAACCGCTTTATGTAAGAATCAGTCATAATCCAGCAGATGCTGAAAACTTAGTCAACGTGGATAATATTAAAATATATGTCAGTGAAGAAAACGACAATATCCACTACCTTAACGAACCCCACATCGAACTCGATGAAGATATTCAGCGATACTACTCCCTCGATGAACCTTGGGATGGGAGTGCCTGCACGGCTTTTTATCTCACCAGTGAAATCAGAGAGTGCGCCGTGGATGGACATGTCGATACCAGTACCATCGGAAAGTACGAAATTACCTACTACTACACCATCGATGGCATGACCGCCAGTGAAACCATCACCAAAACCGTGATGCGAGATGCCAGCTATTTAGAACACGACTATAGCGCTTATTACGAAGGCATTGAAGGTCTTTATGGCGAAGCCTTAATCTTAGCCTTAAGAGATATTATTCAAGACGGTGTCACCTTACAAACCTATGGAGACGCTAGAGATATTTTACAAATCACCGATGAAGATCCAAACAATTCAAATAACGTCTTGCTGATGTATAACCGAGCGAGCGTTCTTTCAACCTGGGACCAAGGTACGACCTGGAACCGTGAACATGTTTGGCCGCAGTCACGCCTTGGACTCTCTAGCTCAACTAACAACAGCAGTCGCCACATCGGTAGCGACTTACACAACTTACGCGCGATCAACCCACAAATAAACTCCTCAAGAGGCAATAAGTTCTTTGACTTTGTCGAAACCGCAACGTCTTACTACCCTGGTGAAGACCGTGGTGATGCCGCACGCATTTATTTTTATATGATCGTCATGTATCCACAGCTTACCCTCACCGATGAACTTCCAGACCCTGCCACGACCTACACACCAGTAGGGGCTGTCCATGGGTATTTATCATCGCTTTTATATTTCCACTTCGACGATCCTGTCGATGCCTTTGAAACGAGACGTAATGAGATAATCTATAGCTATCAAAACAACCGTAACCCATTTATCGATTACCCTCACCTTATTGAACTTATCTACTGGGATCATGAGAATCTATTAGATTGGTTTGAAGAAAACGAATAATATGAGGTGCATTATGAAAAAATTCCTAATACTCATCATCATGATACTCGCAAGCACAGCACTTTATGGCTGTGACATGCTTGGCGATATCGACACCGATGATATAGATTTACCTGACCAGACAGCCGAACCCACCATCACAATACATAAAAATGAACACTATGATATCGCAAACTTCAATCTATCAGATATCACCTTAACGGTGACCATTGACGATGACACTAAAACGATTCCACTTTCACCAGCGATGTTAGATTCAACGAGTCTAGCACTTTTAGATACCGCTGGAACCCATACCTTAGAAGGCCAGTACCAAGGTACCAATTTCAGCTTCCAAATTACCCTTGTACGATATGACTTCAATGTAGAGGCGCACCTGAATAGTCTTGCCGAACGCTTCGACCTAGGAAGCGATCCTATCACAGACAATCTCACCTTTCCATCATTTAATCAAGAAGCAGGGGTAACTTATAGTTACAGCTCAAGTCATCCAGAAATCATCTCAGATACCGGTGTCGTCACACGACCAGCCCACACTGAGAACGCGCGAGATGTCATCATTACCTTGATGCTTCAAATGGATGACATTGTAGTCTACAAACCACAAATCGTAGTGGTTTTACCAGAAGAAGCACCGGCCGATGATATCGACTTAGATATCTATACCGATTTCTCACAAGTTTTTAACACCGTACCCCTCGGATCTGAAATCACAGTCAAAGGTTTAATCACCCATAGCATCCCTGCAGGGTTTTACCTATACGATGGTGAAAACCATCTCTTTGTATTCAACCGCCGTGGGATGATTCCTAGTCCTGGACACATCGTTCAAGTCACCGCAGAGCTGCTCGAGTGGCAATCGATGACCCAACTTAGCAATGTCTCAAGCGTACAAATCGTTGAGTCTAATCAACCATTACCAACGCTTGAATCAACACCAATTACAGTCCAAGGCCTTCATGACCTCGACCATAACGACCCAGCCAATTACGGAAAAACCTTCATCGTTGAAGGAACATTAGAACTTCGCGGTCGTTTCTTCAATGTGAATATCGTCGATGAAGATTATTCGGTCGTTGTTTATTATTTATCACCAGAAGCTTCTATCGAAGCATTAGAAGCGCATGTTGGTGAACGTGTACAAGTTGAAGTATTATACTATGCCCAACACAGTACCGACGGGTTATTAGTGATCTTTAATCAAACCGCTTTAGATATTACTGTAATCGATCAAGATGATGACGATGAAGACGAAGTCATCTTTGATCCAGAGATTCATTACATGCCAGATTTTGAAGCCGCCTATGATGGCTTAAGGCTCGATCCAAGTTGGCTCGACGTAACACCGATGGAATACGATACCTTCACAGGTCGCTACCGCGGAACCGGTGGTGCCTTCCATGTAGGATATGACCCAGACGATTTTAGATCGCGCTGTATCGATGGGGATACCACGGTGTTTCATTATCCTTCAGAAATCTACAACTTAATTGAAAGCAACGCAAAAAGCACAAGATACTTTAATATCGATACTCCAGAGACCTGGCCTTTAGGAGCTGAAGAAGAATGGGGTGCGAC
>SKGE01000048.1 GCA_007117625.1 Candidatus Izemoplasma sp.
CCAATCCAGGTTGGACCTGTACCAAAAATAGCTTCAGCCTCAAGGATATGATAAAACGTTGTTGTCTCAATAGAGTTCACACAAGTCCCAGACTCGTTTCTAAGTTTAACAAGCCCTGTCAAAAGTTCTGGTTCTTCTTCACCGTCACGAATCACTAAAACATCAAAGGGTGTATCACAAGGTACAGCTGCAAAATTCGTTCCGTATTGAGTATCATCTGTTTGAATCGATAACACTCGATCACGTGTGTTCAGTGTTTCGGCTTCAGAGAAGTCACGATTGATCAAAGTGATAACCTGCCTTACTTCATACATCGGGTCAATATCAAACCCAAAGGTATCATATATCATTAAAACCGCGATATTATCCGTGTTTTGCCTCTGAATACTCGCACGTTCAATAAACTGTCTTTGTGTGACTCCATGATGCTGCACTGGAGGCGTTCGAAGCGTTACTGCATCATTAAAATGCGCTAAAATCAACTGAAGTAGTGTAGGATTTTCTAATCCGATGATATAGAGTGAATAAAAGCTACCGTTTGTTTCATAGGTTTCAAAATCAAAGAGCTGATAACTGCCTTCAACCTCACTTAGCCCACCCGGAGCATTTAAACTCCATTCAGTAGGATAGGTGCTAACAAACAAAAACACAAAATATGGGATGGCGAGTATTGCGATAAACTTCCACTTTGATTTTAGTTGGCTAATCATGTGACACCTGTAATTTTACTTTTGGCATTTGACGTAAGCTTAAACCCGCATCTTCTAACATCCGCATACTTGCTTTAACACTTTCTTTTTCTTGGTATTTATTTTCAATATAGACAATCTCTTTAATCCCACTTTGGATAATGAGTTTCGCACATTCATGGCAAGGAAACAGCGTCACATAAAGCGTTGCACCATCTAGACTTACAGTACTGTTTAAAATTGCATTCGGTTCAGCATGAACAACATAAGGATATTTTGTATTCAAAAAATCCCCACTTTTACCCCACGGATATACATTGTCATCTAGTCCGATGGGAAAACCGTTATACCCGATCCCAACAATACGCTTTTTCTGATTGACAATACAAGCACCAACTTGTGTTGCAGGATCTTTGCTACGCATTGCAGAAAGCACTGCAACACCCATAAAGTAGGTATCCCAACTAATATAATCATCGCGTTTCATCGACTCACATCCTATTTTATATTCTTTACAGAAGCTAAATTCACATGGCAATAGCCATTTTCATGCTTATCTAAATAATCTTGATGTTCTTCTTCCGCCTCATAAAACGGACTCGATGGAATCAGTTCGATCACAATCGGACGCTGATAGTCTTTTTGTTTTGAGGCTAAAAAGGCTTTGATGACTTTTTCATCTTCCTTATCGTAGTTGTAAATTCCTGTACGGTACTGAACACCAATGTCAGGGCCTTGACGATTGACGAGTGTCGGATCGACAATATTGAAAAAGTGATCAAGTAGCTTATCGAGTGAAACCACCGTTTCATCGTACTGAATCCAAACTGCTTCGGCATGGCCAGAGCCATAACATACTTCTTGATAGGTAGGGTGTGCTTTTTGTCCAGCAATGTAACCTACTGTGGTGTCTTCAACACCATCGACAAGTTTAAAATAAGCTTCAACACCCCAAAAACATCCACCTGCAATTATAATAGTTTTCATGAACTTCATCCTTTCAATAGTGCTTGAATGATATATGATGCTGCTGTGATGCCCGCAACACTTGGAACCAGCGCATTTGAAGAAGGAGTCCTTTGATACGCATTTTTATGTGGTACTTCTTGTGAGAAAACACAAGGAATTTTATCACGAATACGTTTCTTTTTAAACTTAAGACGCATCACTTTTGCGATCGGATCATAGTTCGTTTTTCGAATATCCGTAACAATAACTTTTGTCGAGTCCACTCGATTGCCCTGTCCACAGCTTGTTAAAAAAGGGATACCTCTACGTAAACACTCCTCGATGAGATCAATTTTAAAGGTCACCGTATCAATCGCATCAAACAAGTAATCAAACCTATGGTTAAAAAGCTCTGTTTTCGTTTCATTATTGTAAAACATCTGAAGAGTGATAACTTCAATATCTGGATTAATATCACGAACGCGCGCGGCTAAAACATCAGTCTTTGGTTGATTGAGTGTTGAGTGCAAAGCTCCGAGCTGACGGTTTAAGTTTGATCCCTCATAACAGTCTTTATCAACTAAAATAAGCTTACCTATACCACTTCTCGCAAGCGCTTCAACTGCAAACGAACCGACGCCACCAAGCCCCACGACACAAACCGTACTGCGGTGCAATTTTGCAAGTCCACCCGCACCAAACATCGGTTCACAGCGGTCAAACATCGACTTATTTCTCTTCATTTTCCTTAAAAACCGCTAATTGTTCCGCACTTACAACAGAAGGTGCATGAGTCATTAAACATTGCGCACTGCTTGTTTTTGGAAATGCGATGACATCACGAATATTGTCGGTATGCCCAAGTAACATAACCAAACGGTCTAGACCAAAAGCGATACCACCATGCGGTGGGGTTCCGTATTGAAGCGCTTCAGTGAAAAATCCAAAACGCGTTTGTTGTTCTTCTTTACTAAGTCCGAGCACATTGAAGACAGAATCTTGCATCATCGCTTCATGAATACGCATCGATCCTCCACCGAGCTCATAGCCTTGAACAACTAAATCATAACAATACGCCAACGCTTTTTCAGGTTCATCAATCAAAATACTCTTATGTTTATCTTGAACGCGTGTAAAAGGATGATGCAAAGCGTAATAACGTTTGGTTTCTTCATCGTATTCAAACATCGGCCAATCGAGGACCCAAGTAAAATCAAAGACATTTTCGTCAATGAGATCTAGTTTTTTGGCGACTACTTTACGCAAGTGGCCTAAAGCAGCTTGGACGACTGCTAGCTTGTCTGCAACAATCAAGACTAAATCACCATTATTAGCACCGCAAACCGTTTTAATGTGTTCAACTTCTGGTTCTGATAAAAACTTCGCGATCGGTCCAGTAACTTTATCAGCTTCAAGCTTGACAAAACTTAACCCTTTAGCACCGTGTTTTTTTGCTTCATCGGTCAACTTATCAATATCTTTACGCGAAAATTCGGTATTGCCATTAGGAACTGAAATCCCTTGAATGGAACCGCCATCGTTCAAAATATTTTGGAAGACCTGAAAGCTAGTCGTTTTAAAAACGTCTGATAAATCTTTAAGCTTAAGCTCAAAACGGGTGTCAGGCTTATCGCTTCCATAATCACGCATTGCCTCAGCGTAGGTAATACGCTTAAAAGGTTCATTTAACGGCACCTTCATAACCGTTTTCATGACGTGCTTTATCATCTGTTCACTTAAATCAATCACCGCTTCTTGATCGACAAAGCTCATCTCAATATCAATTTGGGTAAACTCAGGCTGGCGATCGCTTCTCAAATCTTCATCGCGGAAACATTTTGCAATTTGGTAGTAGCGCTCAAAACCACCTACCATCAGCAACTGTTTAAAAAGCTGTGGTGATTGCGGTAAGGCATAATGCTTTCCCTTATGAATGCGTGATGGGACGACGTAATCGCGTGCCCCTTCAGGCGTTGAAGCCGTTAAGATAGGCGTCTCAATTTCTAAAAACGACGCTTGGTTTAAATAACTGCGAACCGCTTGCATGATTTCATGTCGCAAGGTCATCATTTTTTGTAGTTTTGGACGTCGTAAATCTAAATAACGATATTTTAAACGAGTATCCTCTAGTGCATCCGTGTTATCTTGAATCAACATCGGAGGTTGTTTGGCAGTATTTAAAACACGAACCTTTGTAACATCGATTTCGATATCACCCGTTTTCATATTGGGATTTTTGCTTGAACGCTCACGAACAACGCCTTCAGCCTCAACAACGTATTCGTTTTTTAACGCTTGACCGATACTTTTTAAATCATTATCAGCATCAAATGCAAGTTGTGTAATACCTTCTTGATCACGTAAATCAACAAAGACTAAGTTTCCTAAATCACGGCGCTTCTGAACAAAGCCCTTTAAAACGACATGCTCACCGATGTGTTCCATAGTAAGTTCATTATTGTGATGGGTTGCCATATTTATTTCGCTCCTTTATCGCAATCTTCACAACCGCTGCCTTGAAGTAATAACTCCATAATTTTATGGTAGGCATCACCGCTAGAGACCGTGTAAGATTCAGATGTATTTTGATCTTTAATATTAACAGTGTTTTCAGCAACTTCCTGCTCACCAATAATGACAACAAAACGTGCATTTTGGTGATCAGATTGTTTAAACTGAGCTTTCATACTTTTATCTAAATAGTCCATATTACACATTAACCCGCCAATCCGGAAACGTTGCATCAGTTTTGTTGCTACCAAACGCGCCGCTTCACCAAGCGTTAAGAAATAGACATGCATGGCTGCATCAGGTGTGGTAATATTCGCGGCTTTAAGCGCCACAATTAAACGTTCAATCCCAAACGCAAATCCCACTGCTGGCGTTACAGGACCACCCAAT
Organism: Candidatus Izemoplasma sp.; assembly: GCA_007117625.1. GTDB lineage: Bacteria > Bacillota_I > Bacilli_A > Izemoplasmatales > Izemoplasmataceae > SLQR01. The sequence goes on from SKGE01000048.1 coordinate 4,539, forward strand.
GTTTCAACTAAATTATTATATCTTCCGCCCCCACAAATGGTGTTTTGGTTTCCGAGGAGATCTTTACTGACTTTAATCTCAAAAACCGTGTGGGTATAATAATCTAATCCGCGCACTAAGCGTTGATCCACTTCATAGTTAATTTGCATCGCTTTTAAAGCATCGAGTACATTGTTAAAATGCGCTCGATCTTCATCAATTAAATAATCGATTGGGTGTGGGGCATTGATAAGTAATGGATTTTCTTGGTCGACTTTACAGTCCAAAATTCTTAAAGGATTATCATGGAAACGCTTTTGACAGTCATGACAGAGTCCATCAACACCACCCTTAAGATGATTGATCAGGGCTTCACGATAGTTTGCTTTACTTTCTTGATCACCCAAGGTGTTTAAATGTACCGTCACGTCTTTAATCTTTAATGCTTTTAAAAACGTTACCGCATAAGCAATGACTTCGGCATCGATCAAAGGGTCATTACTGCCAAACACTTCGGCGCCAAATTGACGAAATTCTCTAAAACGACCTTTTTGTGGTCGTTCATATCGAAACATGGATCCGTAGTAAAAATACTTTTGGGGTTGTACTTTATCTGCATAAAGTTTATTTTCAATAAATGCACGTACCACGCCAGCCGTTCCTTCAGGACGAAGCGTGTTATCACGCTTTCCTCGATCTATAAAATCATATGTTTCTTTGCTAACAATATCAGTGGTCTCACCGACGCTACGGTGAAACAACGAACTCGCCTCAAAATGTGGGGTTCGAATTTCACGATACTGAAACAAACGGCTTACCGTCATCATTTTTTTCTCAATTTCTTGCATGTACCCAATGTCTTCAATGACATCGTACGTACCTTTCATTTTTGTGATCATCACATGTCCTCCTATGATAAAAAAATCACCCTTAGAAAACCTAAGGGCGAATACATTCCGCGGTACCACCTTAGTTCCGGCAAAGCCGGCCCTCTATACCCTTAACGCGGGGAACGTACTCTCCTACTTAATTCAAAAAGTCCCTCAGAAATGTCTAATACATTGTTGTCGTATGATGCTTCCACCGTCCATCACTCGCTAGAACACAAACCAATGTATCTCTTTTCTTCAGCGGTTTATCACATGTATTATAACGTGTAAACAAGGGCATGTCAACGAAAAGCAACGCGATTATATCGTATCGTCATAGCGCACTTGCATCATCGCTTTTGCAGCTTTAAATTGTTGATTAAAGCGCTTTTTATAATCCTCTAAAATCATACTCGAAACGACCTCATCTAAAATTCTACCATCAGCATGCTTGAAACCGTTTCGTTTAATGCCTTCTTCAACAAACCCAAGTGACGCTCTTAACGCCCTTGAGGCTTCGTTATCAACAAAATGTTTATAGCTAATCCGCGATAAACCAAAATCTTCAAAAGCAACAATCAACACAGCTATTGCAGCCTCTTTCATAATCCCTTGTCGCCAATAATCTTTTCCTAAAGCAAACCCAATTTCGGCTTTCCATTCGCGAAAAGAATGAAGTTCTATCGTTCCAATCACGGTTCTATCTTCACGATGATAAATACTCCAAGGACCCGGTTGACCTGTTTTTTTGCGCTGCATAATAAAGTCGATAAACTCATGCGTTTCTTTAACCGAAGTGTGTGGCATCCAACCAGCGGGCGGACCTACATCCGGATGCTTCGCATAAGCATAAATAGCCTTTACATCAGCTCGGCTTATCGGTTTCAAAATCAACCGTTTTGTCTCGATGACCGGGAGTTTCACTTGCTGTCCTTAATCAACATAATCCAATCATCTATCGCTACGAACCCTAATTTTTCATAGAGCGCACCGGCACGAGGATCATCATAATACAAACAGAGTGTTTTTTCTTTATGGTTGACATAAAAATCAACGAGGTAATGCAGCACTTTTTTGCCAAGACCACGTTCACGATAATTGGGGTCTGTCGCTACGCCGACAATCATGGCAGTACGCTTCGTCTCTCCAACCGCACTCGCATTCGCCACAACCTTACCATCTTCGCGATAAAAAACCGTAGTCCCATTACCGTTTGAGTTATCCATCAAATATTTAACAAACTCTTCTTTCGTTTTACGCTTTACTGAATCCAACTCATCAATTGTATTCAGTAAATCATAAACGAGACCAGCATCTTCTTCTGTCTGCAAAACTTCAATGCCTTCATAATCGACATCCACATCTTTTTTAAATGTTGTTGACCTCATAAACTCAAGACGATCTTCATAAACATCTTCAAGATGAGGACTAATCGCTTTCATAAGCGGAGCCTTGCCACTAATAAACAAATAGTCATAGCGTTTAAAAATATCGATCCACTCGAGATTGAAATCACTGTCTTTCGCATAATATACAATATGTGAAAGATTTCTACTCATTACCGCGTAATAGTCATTATTTCTGAACTCTGCATAGATGGTAGAATCGGGATTATCAAATCCAAAGTTTTTGATATCCCCAACAATGTAAAGGTTGATTTCTGGTTCTTGGTACAAAAATGCTAAAACAGCATCACGGTCTTTTTCAGTAAGTTTTCGTATCATCTTTATCACGCCTTTCAAGTAACAAAGTTACCGGTCCATCATTGATTGAATGTATTTGCATCATCGCTTGAAACGATCCTGTTTCAACGCTTAGACCTTCTTGATTTAACAATCTGTTAAATGCATCATAAAGCTTTTCAGCTTGAATAGGTTCTAAAGCATCCGTAAACGAGGGACGATGGCCTTTTTTAGTTGCAGCTTCTAAGGTGAACTGTGAAATCGATAAAACTGCTTTACTCGTATCTAATACACTTAAGTTCATCTTCCCCTGTTTGTCTTCAAAGATACGTAAATTCGCCACTTTTTTGGCCATTTTAGGAAGGCTTGAGGCATCATCGCCTTGTCGAAACCCAACATATAAAAGTAAGCCCTCACCTATTTCGCCAATCGTTTTGCCATCAACCACGCAAGCTGCGTGGTTCACGCGTTGGACTAATACTTTCATCTACTTCATCAGCCTTTCAATGCTAAATACGCCATGAATCTTTTGAAGATTGATAATCATGGTTTCAAGTTCATTTTTGTGACGTACCCCAGCTTTTAACTTAATGATACCTTCGCCACGCTTATTGGTACTTGCGGCTACTTGAATGACTGTAGATTTGTTTGCCGTCACAGTATTGATGATATCAGCAAGAATGTTATCACGGTTCGAAACAATAATCTTAAGGTTTACGCCATAAACTTTTGTTCGATCATGACCCCATTCAACATTGATATAACGACCTTCATCGAGGTTTTGTAAGTTATTGCAACGCGTTCTATGCACAGCAATACCAGATCCTTTAGAGACATAACCAGTTATCCGGTCTCCAGGAATCGGTGTGCAACAATTTGATAGCTTGAGCGCAGGATTATCAATACCTTCAATAATAATATCGGTTTCGCCTTTTGGTTCTGACTGCTGTTTGCGGTTAATCGATTCCATTAAATCTTGATCTTTAACCTTTTCTTCTCCGCTCAACGCATTGATTGCGGTTTTCGCACTAATGGTGTTTTTTCCGATTTCATAATATAAATCTTCTACGGTTTTAATCCCTTTATGTTGAAACGCTTCAAACACGACTTTATCATTAATCGGAATCTCAAGTTTGCGGGCTTGGATTTCTTTAGTAAACTCTTCTTTACCCATTTCTTCTAAAACATCACGACGTTGCTTGTTTAAGTAATTCTTAATTTTAGACTTTGCGCCAGAGGTTTTAACTATTTTCAGCCAGTTATCATTTGGTCCAAAGCTGTTTTTACTGGTTTTGATGTTAATGATGTCTCCGGTTTGAAGTTCGTACTCAAGCGGAACTATTTTTCCGTTTACAATAGCACCAACTGTGCGTATTCCGACTTCAGTGTGAATTCTAAAAGCAAAATCGAGTGGCGTTGACCCTTTTGGCAAGTCAATAATATCGCCTGCAGGTGTGAAGACGTAAACATTTGAGTGTAAAATATCGTCGCGTAATAAATCTAAAACATCTTCTTCCGATTCGCTCTCTTCGGTAAATTTAATTAAGTCACCATACCATTTTAATTTCTTACTAACAAGTTCTGTCATTGGAATACGATCACGGTTTTCTTTATAAGACCAGTGGGCTGCAATCCCGTACTCCGCAATTTGATCCATTTCTTTGGTACGAATTTGAATCTCATAAACTTTTCCATTTGCAATCACAGAAGTATGCAACGATTGGTAAAGGTTTGGTTTAGGCATCGCAATATAATCTTTAAAGCGATTTGGGATTGGTGTCCACTTGCTATGGATTACACCAATCGCGCTATAACAAGATTCAACATTCTTAACAATAATTCTTAACGCGAGCAAGTCATAAATATCATCAAAATCTTTATTCCGAGTCTGCATTTTTTTATAGACCGAATAAATGTTTTTTATACGGCCTTTAACGTTGTATTCAAAATTGTTTTCACTCAATAAATACTCAAGATTGGTTCGCATCAAATTTAAATCTTCTTCACGGTTCGTACGTGTATCACTAATCATTTGAGCAATCAAGCGGTATTGTGCTGGGTTTAAAAACTTAAAGCTTGTATCTTCAAGTTCAGCTTTAAGTAAGTACATCCCTAAACGATGACCAAGTGGTGCGTAGATGTCTAGTGTTTCTTTGGCAATCCGCTTTTGCTTTTCTTCTGGCAAGCTTCCTAGAGTACGAACATTGTGTAATCTGTCCGCGAGTTTAACGATAATAACACGGATATCTTTAGACATCGCTAAAAGCATCTTTTGATAGTTTTTCGCTTGAATGATCTGTTTTTCTTCTTCTTCGGACTCAAGGCCTTTAAATTTGTACTGTCCTAGTTTTGTGACACCTTCAGTGAGCAAAGCAACTTCTTCACCAAAATAAAGCTTGATATCTTCAAAGCTGGCGCTAGTATCTTCTATACAGTCGTGTAAAAGCCCCGCCATAATTGTGGTGGGGTCCGTTTGGTACTCCGCAAGAATTTGCGCCACACTGAGCGGATGGTTGATGTAAGCTTCACCGCTTTTACGCAGTTGGCCACTATGGTGCTTTAAGGCAAACTGATAAGCATCTTGAATCTTATCTAAATCCTCTTTTGCATCAATGTAGGCGGATACGGCTTTCATAAAATCTTCGAATGTAATCGTATCCATAATTGGCCTCCGTGTTTAAATTTAATAGGTTAGTAAAGAATAAATAGGGTAGTCTTTGAATTTTTCTCGACCATGTAATGCTTCAAGTTCGATTAAAAATGCAATCCCAACAACTTCAGCACCACTTTTCTCAATCAATTTAATCGTTGCTGCAATCGTACCACCCGTTGCGAGTAAATCGTCGACGATTAAAACTTTTTGTTTTGGTAAAATATCACCTTTATGTAGCGATAGCGCATTTTTACCATACTCTAAACTGTAGGATTCAGTAATCGTTTCGCGTGGCAACTTACCAGGTTTACGTACAGGAACAAACCCAAGGCCTAGCTGTGTTGCAACCGGTGTCCCAAAAATAAACCCGCGAGCATCTGGACCAACAATCACATCGGCTTTAACCTCTTTTGCGTAATCGCAAAAAAGTTTGGTCGCGTATTGGAACGCTTTACCATCTCCGATGAGTGGTGTTATATCTTTAAATTGAATCCCTTGCTCAGGAAAATTCGGTACATTCTTAATGTAATCTTTTAAATTCATCATAGTGCCTCCCTTATATTATAACTCTATAGTAGCATTACATGCGATCTTTTGCATCTACACCAACAAGTGATAATGCATCTTTTAAAACAATTTTTACAGCGTGAATTAACGCTAAACGTTCCTTTGTAGCACGTTCGTCATCCGTGATAACTTTTTCTTCAGCATAATAGCTGTGTAACGCTTGTGCAAGGCGATGGATATATTGGGTAATTTTATGTGGAATGCGTTTGGTTGCCGCTTCTTCTACAACGTTTTTGTAGTCGACTAACACAGTTAAAAGTGTATCAATTTTATCGCTATCAAGGGTTTCAAACTGATTGATTAACGTATTGACATGAACACCTTTTTCTGCGGCTTGCCGCATCACACTTGCTATTCTTGCGTGTGCATACTGTGCATAGAAAACCGGATTTTCATTGGTTTGTTTAAGCGCTAAATCTAGATCTAACTCCATATGTGTATTCAGACTACGCATCGCGAAAAAATAGCGGATTGGGTCTTTACCGACGTCTTCGACTAAATCAGAAAGCGTAATTGCTTTACCGCTTCGTTTACTCATCTTTACTTCTTCACCGTTTTGAATCACTTTGACCATTTGTAAGAGATCAACTTCTAAATAATCGCTTTGTCCTGTAAACATTTCAATCGCAGCTTTTAATCTCGGTACATAACCGTGATGGTCACCACCGAGGATGTCAATCAGTTTTGTATACCCTCTTGAAAGTTTTTCTTTATGATAAGCGATGTCTGGTGTTACGTAGGTGTAAGATCCATCACTCTTAATAATCACACGATCTTTTTCGTCACCAAACTCAGATGTTTTTAACCATAAGGCATTATCTTTTTCATAAGTATAGTCTTTTTCTTTTAAGGTTTCAATCGTTTTTTCAACGAGCTTTTCTTCATACAGTTTCGCTTCACTAAACCAAATATCAAACTCGACACCGAAGTTTCTTAAATCAGTCTTCAGCTGATCAAGCAAATAATCAACACCGTATTGTCTAAAGAACGCGTAACCATCTTCTTTAAGATAACGGTCTCCATGTTCTAATTGAATCGTTTTAGCAAGCGCAATAATTTCTTTCCCATAATAACCATCTTCAGGCATCTCAACAGGTTCATTAAACAAGGCTTTGTAACGCGCGTTAATCGAAAGCGCTAAATTATGGATTTGATTCCCACCATCGTTAACATAAAACTCTTTAGTAACACGATAACCCGCTTTTTTAAGAATTCGTGCTAAACTATCACCTGCCGCGGCACCGCGTGCATGGCCAATATGCAAACTACCGGTTGGGTTTGCACTGACAAACTCTATATTGTAGTGTTCCCCATGCCCAATCGAACTTGAACCATATAGTTCCCGTTCACTATTGATTTCGGTGATGACATTATAGTAAATACGTTTATCAACAACAAAATTGATGAATCCAGGCTTCGCAATGGTAATCTCTTTAAAGACCTCATTGTTTGGGAACTCTTCGACAATCATCTCAGCGATTTGCATCGGAGATTTGCGTAAAACACGCGCTAACTTCATCGCGATATTTGTTGAAAAGTCACCGTGGGTGGTGTCTTTTGGCACTTCTATTTCAATGTCATGTTGCTCAACATCAAGTTTCTTTAATGCTATATTTAGCATTTTTCTCAAGTCTTTTTCAACCATGACTGTCACTTCCAATCTATACTTTAAGTTTTATTTGTTCGTAAATGGATGGTTTTTTAGGCGATTGATAGAGTTTCATCCATTTTGCACTACGTCCTTTGCCTAAAGGACGTATCTTTTTTTCATCGCGTAAGCGTTTTAAGGTGCGATTAATGGTTGAATCCGAAATCGTCGGGTGCTGTGCACGAATTTCTTCTTTAGTGAAGACTTCATCCAACTTATTAATCGTGTTTTCTATGTAGTCAGACTTATTGGTTTGTTGGTCAAAGGTATAGTTGCGTAAAAGTTCATGAAGCCCTTGATAACTCTCTAACAACCGTTGTACCAAAAACCGATGAAGGCTCATTACATCGGCTAATCCTTCACCCCAGTTATGGGATGCATCTTTGGTTAACTTTTCAAGTTTATTACTCTGTTTATACAAAAGTTCAAAGAAACTTGCAAGGTGTAAGCTCTTAAAACTACTATCGATGAGTAAAATGTATAGAAGCATTAGTCCAAGGGGTTTATTGTGGTTTACAAACGGCCTTAGGTTAATAAAGTCGATGTAAAAGTTTACTGCGATGAAGGCAGTTTCAAAATCACTTTTTTCTTGAGCGTTTAAAAAGGTTTTACACAGTTGATCAAGCGCTTCTCGTTTGGTCGGATTAGAGCTGCTCAACAAATCTGTCGTTTTATCACGCTTTTTTTCAGTTTTTGCAAACTGTAAGTGTGACGCAGGTTCTACTTCGCGGTATAAAAATCGCAACATATCAAAGATCTCTGTACTATTGAGCATAAAGGTTTCTGTTTCTTGATGGATTTTTGTAAAAGCTTGTTTAACGTTGCGCACAAAGCGCTCTGTTTTGTTTTTCGCTTGAACACCTTTTGAGAGAATGCCTCGAAATCTACTTTCAGGCAGTTCAAGGTTAAACAGCATCGCAAAATAATACGTGTCGAGCCGAACGGTTTCAGCGATTAACGTATCTAAGTCTTTCGAGACTGTTTTTAACATCGTTTGGTTGCGACCAACAAATGGATAAAGCTCAGTGTAGAGCTTTATGATATCATTTGGAATACGCGCATACTGAAGATTTCTTAAACAATACATATCTTCACACCCTATTCTTCGTCAAAGAGTGTTGCTTGTTTTTCTTCTGTATGTGAGACTTTCACATAATCAGATAGCGGTCCAATTGTTTCATCTTCTGGAACTGTAACAGAACTAACAATCATATGACGCGGTAGACCGGCACTAGTTTTGATAAACTTTTTACCTGTTTCAGCAGCATTGAGCTTTAAATCAAACGCATTAACTTTTTGATGGGTTTTATCGGTAATAATATGAATTGTGGCACGCAATTTGTACTGTGCTCCGCTTAACATCGCTAAGTCCGCAATATAAAATGGATTTGATTTTACTTGCTTCATCAATAAAGCACCTTTTTGGGTACGTTTTTTCTTCGGAACCTCTTCAATCAACATACGCTTCATCGTTCCGCGTTTCGTAAGAATCAATAAGTCGTGATGCGCTTCACAAATGACCGATGCGGCTAAATGGTATTTTGGCCCGAGATTCATCGCTTTAACCCCTTTAGCATTGGTAGAGGTAACTGGAATTTCTTCTAAATCAAAGCGCAATGCATGGCCGTAGTTCGAAGCCACAATCACTTCACAATCTAAAGCATCGGTTTCCGTGACGTGGACGACCTCATCATTTTCACCAAGCGTTAGAGCTTTAAGCAGTTTGTTGAAGCGTAAGGCTTGGAAATCACTACATTTTGTTAACTTCACAAGGTTGTTTTTGGTCGTGAACAAATAGTGTCGATCGATCTCGAAATCAGGTACCTGCGAGACAAACAGCAGCTCTTCTTGCAACTCAACTTGTAACAAGGCGTTTAAGTGTGTTCCGAGTTCTTTCCATTTCGTCTCTGGTATTTTATAAACTGGAAGGTATAAATAGTTCCCTTTGCTGGTAAATATTAATAATGTGTCAATGGTAGAAACTTCACCGACAAATAAGAAAGCATCTTGATCTTTCATATTTGCATTTTCTGTAGCTTTATAACTTCGAATTGAAGCTTGACGAACATAGCCTTCTTTAGTGATTCCAACCATAACTTGTTCAGATTGAATCAACTCTTGTTCTTGGAAGGTAATACGTTCTATTTCTTCTTCAATTTCACTGCGTCTTGTTGTATCGCTTGCACGCATCGCTTGACGGAGCTCTTTTTTGACAACTTTTTTTAAGGTTTCTTCATTGTGTAAAATATCATTGAGCTCATCAATCCAAGCTTTCAAAGCTTTTTCTTCTTTTTGAAGTGCCGATAAATCGGTATTCGATAAACGGTAGAGTTGTAAGGTTAGGATAGCTTCGGCTTGTTCTTCCGTAAACGCGAACGTTTGGACAAGCCCTGTCTTAGCATGGGCTTTTCCTTTAGACTTACGGATTAAATCAACGACTTGATCGATAATTTCCATCATAAAGATGATACCTTCAACAATGTGAAGGCGCTTTTCAGCTTTGCGAAGTTCATAATTACTGCGGTTTGTGACAACTTCTTTTTGGTGATAAATATAACTATCAAAGATGGCTAATATCCCCATTAACTCAGGACGTTTATTGTTAATTGCTACCATGTTGTAGTTGTAGGATTTTGTTAAATCTGTTTTTCGATGCACAAAGTTTAAAATCGCTTCTGGGTCAAAGTTTTTCTTAACTTCGATAACCACTCGAAGTCCTTCCTTATCACTTTCATCGCGCACTTCAACGATGCCGTCAACCTTTTTTCCTAAACGTAGCTCGTCAATTTTACGGACTAAAGTGGCTTTGTTTACTTCATAAGGAATCTCAGTTATGACGATATTGTTTTCTTCGAAATGAACCTTAGATTTAATCATGATTCGTCCGCGACCTGTCTCAAAAGCATCGCGTATGCCATCTAACCCCTGAACAATAGCACCGGTCGGGAAGTCAGGACCTTTAATAATTTTTAAAATATCATCAATGGTACAATCTGGCTTGTCAATACGTTTGATGACACCTTTGACAATCTCTTCTAAATTATGTGGCGGAATTTCAGTTGCATATCCTGCAGAAATTCCAGTAGCACCATTGACGAGTAAGTTCGGAAACCTTGCAGGTAAGACCATCGGCTCATACTCTTCATCGTCAAAGTTTGGAATAAAGTTCACCGTTCGCTTGTCGATGTCTTTTAGTAAAAACTCTGTCATTTCACTCATCCGAGCTTCGGTGTAACGCATCGCGGCCGCTGTATCCCCATCGATTGAACCGTTATTTCCATGCATATCGATGAGCGGAATTCGCATTTTAAAATCTTGGCTCAAGCGCACCATCGCTTCGTAGACACTACTGTCACCATGTGGGTGATATTTACCGATAACATCCCCAACAATACGTGCGGATTTTTTGTAAGGTTTATTTTGAAACAATCCAAGGTTGTGCATAGCATACAAAATACGTCTTTGCACAGGCTTTAAACCATCTCTTACATCGGGCAAAGCACGGTCTTGGATAATATATTTCGAATAGCGACCAAAACGGTCGCCAACGATTTCTTCTAAATTTTCCTCGAGAATCCGTCCTTCAACAAATTCTTCAATCGCTTTTTTAATGTCTTGTGCCATGATGTATTACTCCTTTATTTCAAAGTTGTCTTCGTTGGTGAAAATGACATTAGATTCAATCCAATCACGTCGTGGCTCAACGCCTTCTCCCATAAGTATCTTGATACGTTTCTCGGCATCGGCTAAATCATCAATTTTAACTTTAACTAAAGTACGTGTTTCAGGGCTCATTGTTGTTTCAAACAGTTGATCCGCGTTCATTTCTCCAAGCCCTTTAAAGCGCTGGACACTTGCTGATTTATAGTTTTCTATTAATAGTTTAAGCTCTTCATCATTCCATGCATAGGTCACCACATCTTGGCGGTTTTTTCTTACGGTAACTTTATATAGCGGTGGTAAGGCTATATAGACCTTACCTGCTTCAACAAGTCTTCGCATGTATCTAAAGAAAAATGTAAGTAAAAGTACTTGTATATGTGCACCATCGGTATCGGCATCGGTCATGATAATGATTTTATTATAGTTACATGCATCAATGTTAAAATCAGAGCCAAAGCCGGCGCCTATGGTATGAATAATCGTATTGATTTCTTCATTCTTTAAAACATCTTCAATTTTAGCTTTCTCAGTATTGATGACTTTTCCACGGAGCGGTAAAATAGCTTGGTATTTTCGGTCGCGTCCTTGTTTGGCAGACCCGCCGGCACTGTCACCCTCTACTAAGTATAGTTCGGTTTTATTTTTATCTTTCGATTGTGCCGGTGCAAGCTTTCCTGAAAGAATTGGCTCTTTCTTTTTGCCGCGTTTTTCTAACCGTGCTTCTTCACGTGCTTTTCGAGCCGCTTCACGAACGTTTTGTGCTCGAATCGCGCGATCGATTAAGACTTGTGCTAGTGTTGGATTTTCTTCAAAGAAATAGGTCATTTTCTCTGAAACAATCTGTTCTACCGCGGTTCTTGCTTCGCTGGTCCCAAGTTTGTTTTTGGTTTGTCCCTCAAACTGAAGTAAGTATTCAGGAATGCGAATCGAAATAATTGCACTGAGACCTTCTCGAATATCAGCACCTTCAAGTTTTTTGGTTTTATCCTTTAAAAGTCCGGTGCGTGCAGCGTATTCGTTAAATATTTTCGTAAACGCAGCCTTAAAGCCGGTTTCATGGGTTCCACCGTCACGGGTTCGAACATTATTTACAAATGAATAGAGTTGATCGGTATATGATTTGGTAAACTGAAATGCTACTTCGACTTCAATGTCAAGGTGTTCACCTTCAAAAAAGACCGTATCATGAATCGTCTTTTTCGTCTGATTCAAGTGGTCGATATAAGAGAGTATTCCATCGTTATACATATAGGTTTCTCGTTGTTTTGAACGTTCATCGATCAAAGTAACTTTGAGCCCTTTAATCAAAAAAGCGCTTTCTCTTAAGCGTTCCGAAAGGGTTTGGAAGTTAAAGACAGTTGTCGAGAAGATATCTGAGTCCGGTTTAAACCAGACCGTTGTACCACGTTTCTTACTCGGTTCGACTTCTTCTAACTTCGATATTTTCCGTCCACCATCACGGAATACCATTTTATGGCTTTGGTTATTTCTTGTTACGGTGACTTCTAAAAACTCACTTAAAGCGTTGACAACACTTGCCCCAACACCGTGTAGACCACCAGATACTTTATAGCCACCGGCTTGGCCAAACTTTCCACCAGCATGTAGCTTTGTATAAATGATTTCAATAGCTGATTTTCCGGATTGATGATTTTCAATCGGGACCCCGCGTCCAAAGTCTTGAACGATGACGCTGTTATCTTCTTTGATGGTGACAATGATTTCTTCACCATAACCTGCTAAAGCTTCATCAATCGCATTATCGACAATTTCCCATACTAAATGATGCAACCCAGTTGCATCGGTTGATCCAATATACATTCCGGGTCTTTTGCGAACCGCTTCGAGTTCTTCGAGTACCTGAATAGAATCTGCGCTGTAATTATCAAATATGTCTTTCGGCATGTTCACACGTCCTTCTGTCTAACTCATTATTTTATTATATCAAAATACGAGTACTATTTATAGTGTCTTTTTTATTTTTATTGTGATATAATCGAATACAAGTTAGTAGAAAAAAGGTGATTGGTATGCAGTTTGTTTTCTTATTAGTGGCCTATTTAGTTGGGTCAATTCCGTTTTCAATTATTGTTGGTAAAATCTTCAAAGGGATCGATGTTAGGGACTATGGAAGTGGAAACCCTGGAACAACAAATGCATTTCGTGTCCTTGGAAAACGTTTAGGGATGTTGGTATTTTTACTCGACGTTTTCAAAGGTGGTTTCATGATTTTAATGTTTCGAACCGGTGTTTTTCCAGAAGGCGATATTCATATTTTAGTCTATGGATTAATGTCATCAATTGGTCATATATATCCAGTCTTCATTAAGTTCAAAGGTGGTAAAGCCGTCG
>SKGE01000030.1 GCA_007117625.1 Candidatus Izemoplasma sp.
GAATTTAAAGCATCTATGGTATTCGTTCCTAAAATATTTTTAGGACTTTCAAACTCAAACTGTAACAACTTTGAAGCTTTTGATACTAAGCAATCTTTAGAGGCATCAAGACCAACCGTAATCGCCGCACCTTTTAAGGTCTTATCTTCGACATAAATGTATGTGGTTGCAGTACCCATATCAATGATAATCAGATTATCTCCATAGGCTTCTAATGCACCGGCAGCACCCGCAACTAAGTCTGCGCCTACTTCTTTAGGGTTTTCAGTCTTGATTTTTACCCCGGTTTTAACCCCAGGTCCAACAAAGATCGGTTCAATTTCAAAATAACGCTTTAAAAACGTTTTAAACGCACCGTTCACTTGTGGTACGACACTTGAAATAATCACTTGATCGATGTTTTCAAAATGGGCTTTTAACAAGCTATAGTACTCATCGCTCGATTTCGATACATCGGTACGATAGCGGTACGTTGAAACAACAGAATCTTCACCTACCCCTATAACGATGTTCGAGTTGCCTATATCAATAAAAGCATTCATTGTTTTCACTCCTGGTTGTATACTGCAATTTGTGATTCATAAAATGCTCGAACACGCCATGCAACTGGCGCACCAATAACAACAGCTAAAACTGCTTCTAAGAAACCGTTTGCGGCTAAAACTGCCCAAATAAATGTTAGCGCATCTGGGTCAACACCTTCAAAAATATTAATCATCTCAGTGCTTCCTGTTGCAAAGGCATAAAGGATCGGTACGACTAACATCGAATGTGCTAAGGAACTCAGTCCAAACGCCAGTCCTAACGCTACAATCTCTCTTGTATGCTTCACAACTTTTTCACTGGTTTCGGCTTCTTGACTTACTTCTTTACGCGGCAATAGTTTTTCAACACCGACATAAATGTAATAGAGTGCTACCCCAAATAAAACTCTCGGCAAAACCGATACCACCGGATTTTGAAAGAAAACATTCAAGCCATCCGGTGTCATAAATGCACGAATCATCGATAAAACACCAAACACAGTTGCGAGCACAATCGCGACGCGTCTGCCTCCAATAATACCTCCAAGGATTACTGGAATATGGATAATCGTAATCGCAGCAAGTCCTACGGTAATGTACCCTAACCATGGTACAAAACTCATAATCGCAATAATCGCCGCAAACATGGCAATCATTGTCATTTCTAATACTTTTTTGTCTCTCATAATACGCTCCTTTAAATTTTAGGCCACCAAGGGTCCCATATTTTTGGAAATACTATAATTAAACGTTCGACTTAATCAGTTCGTACGTCTCATTATTAAACGACTTAACCAACTCAATAAGCATTTGCTTGACTGCTTGATAATCATTTTCATGGATCATTGAAGTGTTCGAGTGGATATATCTTGCTGGCATCCCGATTGTCGCAACCACGACACCATCCTCGGCAAGCTGTACGCGTGCTGCATCGGTACCACCTTTTGATTGATAATACTGATACTTGATACCATGCTTATCCGCAAGTTTCTCCATGTAGTCACGCATCCCTTTATGCATAATCGCATTTGGGTCGTAAAAACGCATTAAAAAGCCTTCGTTTAGCTTCCCACTAATTTCATCGCCACCAAACGAGTCAGCACAAGGCGAACCATCAACTGCAATAAAGATATCCGGCTTAACCAAACCAGCTGCCGTTGCAGCACCACGAAGTCCTACTTCTTCTTGGACAGTGGCACCAGCGTATACAGAACACTCAAGTGTTTCATCTTTTAATGCTTCTAACAACTCAAGTGCCATCCCACATCCAATGCGGTTATCCCACGCTTTACTAATAAATTTCTTACCATCTTTTGTCGTTACAAAATCATTTTTAGAAATTACTTGCTGGCCGATTTTCACACCTAATGCTTCAGCGTGTTCTTTATCGTCTGCACCGATATCTAATAATAAATCTTCAAATTTTAAATTTTCATCTTTTTGACCCTTCGTCAAATGTGGTGGTTTTGAGGCTGTTACCCCTGGAATTTCTTCCAAGTCATCTGTGTAAATAATCATATGTTGTGATAGATACACAGCGCCTTTCATCCCACCGAGTGGAATCATCTTCACCAAACCTTCTTTGGTAATACCCGTAACCATACCACCAACTTCATCCATGTGACCTGCCATCATGACGCGAGGTCCCTTTGAAGCTTCATTTAACACACCAAAGATAGATCCTAATTTATCTTCAACAATGTTATCGGTATACTTAGAAATTTCTTTTTTCATGTATTGCTTAACATGTTTCTCAAAACTTGGTGCACCAGGTATGTTCACTAAATCAACGTAAATTTGTTTCATCGTTATCCTCCTTGAAAGTAGCTGTTATTTTATAAATTGGACCTTGTTTCGAAAACCTTTCCTCAAACTCAGTCTGAATATTATCAGAAACATCATCCTTATGTAAATCGAGTGATATATCATCAAACAAAAGTCCATATTGATTCATACTGATTAAACTAAACTCAAACAATCCACGGTTATCTGTTTTAAACTCAATCTGTCCATTTGGTTTTAAAAGTGATTTATATATATCTAAAAAGTCTGCGTGTGTCAAGCGTCGTTTTTCATGGCGAGCTTTTGGCCACGGATCAGAAAAATTAAGATAAATTTTATCGACAGAGTTTTTATGCAAACAAGCCTGTAGCTGTTCAGCATCCATACGGACTAAATACAAATTGTTCAAAGGTTCAACAATCACTTTTTCGAGGGCTCTTACAATAACATTATCAAACTTTTCAACGGCTAAAACATTCCATTCAGGATGTTTTTTTGCAAGTTGATGAGAAAACTGACCCTTTCCAGCACCGATTTCTAGCACAAGTGGTTTTTGATCTTTAAACGCATTGTTTAATAAATAACGCTCACTCCGCCCAATCGCTAAAATATATTCTGGATGTTTTAATATTTTTTCTCTTGCATGTTTAACATTTCTTAATCGCATAAAATCACCGTTTATATTATAACAAAAAAAGCCACAATGACAATAAATAAACATATTTTTGTGGCTTTTATGAAAGCATATTTATAAACCTTTCAACCAATTGCGGATCGAAGTAAGTGCCTGCTTCAGCACTAATTTTTTTCAATGCCTCGTTAGGTGCTAAACGCTTGTCTAAAGTTTCATCTTGCGTCAGTTGATCAAAGCGGAAAACAATCGCGAAAATCCGCGATAAATACGGGATTTCATCGCCTTCTAAATGCTGCGGTTCTCCGGTTCCATCAAAGCGTTCACATTGGTGAAACACGGTGCGAGAAACTTTATCATTATCGAGCAACGTTGATAACACCTTATACCCCAAATCAACATGCAAGTACTCATGCAAATTATTTATATCGAAGGGCTTATCCTTAGTTGGATTATCAATGTAGCGACTAATTCTTCCAATCGCATGATACTTGCACACATGAATCATATCTCTTAAATCTTCAGAACGCACATACTTAAGGTCTTTCATAAACTGATGAGCGAGTTGTATTAAGCGTTTAACCTTTGCACTGAGATAAGGTTCATGATCCTGCAAGTAGCTGATAATCAATTCTAGAGTTTTTGATTTTCTCTGTGGACGTTCTTTTAACTTGTTGCGGTACATCGACTCTTCAGCATCAATGAATGCCTCTTTAAAGGTTGTTGATTGATCCCAAGAACTGTACCCAACACTGACTGATAGCGGAATATGAAACTTAAGAAGGTGACGCATTTTGTCTCGCAATATCATCTCAAAATCTTCAATCGCTTCAATATCGTTAGGCATGATCCCTAAAAATTCATCCCCACCGACCCTAGCTAAATAGGCTTTCGGATAAGTCTCTTTTAATATATTCGCAAAAGATGACAGCACTTCATCGCCAACATAATGGCCAAAAATATCATTCACTGGCTTCAGTCCATCTAAATCAAACACTGCGAGTACGGTTGGATTTTCAAAGTCCTCATCTTTTAATTTTTTCGCTAAATTACGACGGTTATACAACCCCGTGAGTGCATCGTGATTTGCTAGATGCATAATCTTTTGATGCTGGAGCTCTGATTCTGTGACATCCCGAATTAATCCTAATATTTTTTTAGGCTTACCGTCTGCATAGGATTCTAGTGTTTGCAAGTAATATTCAACAAACAGCTCTTTTTGATCTGAGTGGCGATACATTTTAACTGTACTTGATCCTTCGGTAATTTCTCCCTGCATGAGCCGGTAATTTTTCTCATAAATTTCAGCCTTATACGCATCATCAATTTGAGATTTAAATCGCTCTTTATACATCTCATAATCCATTTCGCTCGCACCAAAAATTTCATCAACGAGCTGATCACCACTAAAAATCTTCTTTTCAACATCAATCTCAAAGAATCCCATCTCTGCAAGAGATAACATCATCTGAATTTTCTTTAACTGAAGCCGTTCGGTATGCTTCATATGGTGATAATGGGTTGTTTCATAATATACGTTTATAATTTCACCCTTTTTGGGTGAATATGTGTAGATATAAAAATGCTTATCTAAACGTTTATTATAGTCTTCAAAAGCGTTCCGGTTCCCCGTTTTTGCAACCTTTGCATAACGCGCGAAACGGGCTTCTGGATAGTTTGGATAAATTTCATAAATCGTGCGACCAATCATCGCCGTAATGTTTTCTTCCATCATGTTACCGTAGCGTTTATTCGCATAAAGTACACGCCCGTCTACATATTCACCCTTTTCATCTTCCATAAACCCAAAATGCACAACCCCCAGTCTTAAGTAATCAAATCCATCAAGAATATGATTATAAAAAGAGTTTACAGGTTGGTGGGTAAAGACAAACTGTGTTAATTGAGATTCTTTATCGACTACAATATGGGTTTGTAACCGTTGATTTTGGTTTGTATCAATGATAAAAGAAGTACTTAGCTTTGACTTAAGTACATGTGTATAAGCAGTATAAAAGGCGCGATAATCTTTTATGAGTCCATCAAAATCTTCAATTTTTTCTAGATTCGCTTGGAAAATATTTTTCGCAAAGTTATTCATTACGCGAACACGACCACTGTGATCGGCTACAA
>SKGE01000032.1 GCA_007117625.1 Candidatus Izemoplasma sp.
ATCGTACCTAAGCCTGTGATTACTACACGTCGTTTCATTAAATCATCCCTCCATTAACACTGATCACTTGTCCTGTAATATATGATGCTTTTTCACTTGCTAAAAATAGTGCTGTCTCAGCAACTTCAGATGCTTGACCGAGTCTGTTCAAAGGAATTTGTCCCAAGTAACTATCTTTTACAGCTTGAGGGAGATTTTCAGTCATTTCTGTATCAATAAATCCTGGAGCAATAGCATTCACAGTAATGTTTTTCTTGCCAAACTCTTTTGCCCAAGATTTAGTAATGCCATTGATGGCTGCCTTTGAAGCTACATAATTCGCTTGACCTGGATTTCCAATTAAACCGACAACACTAGAAATATTCATGATCCGTCCGTGTTTTTGCTTCAACATCATGCGACAACTGTGCTTCACCATGTTCCATGCACCTTTAAGATTCACTGCTATAACCTTATCAAAGTCATCTTCTTGCATGCGCATCATTAACTGATCTTTTGTAATCCCTGAGTTGTTAATTAAAACATCCAGCCCGCCAAAAGCTTCTACGGTAGTTTTCACTAGCATTTCTGCTTCTTGATAGTTTGATACATCCGCTTTTACAGCAATCGCTTTTCCTCCTGCTGATTTGATCAACTCAACCACAGCTTCTGCTTGGTCTTTACTTGATTGATAGTTCACAACCACAGATGCTCCTTGCTGACCAAAAGCAGTAGCGATAGCTTTACCTATACCCCTAGACGCACCTGTCACAAGTACTGTCTTATCTTTAAAGTCCATATCATCTCATCTCCTTATACCATTGCATAAAAGCTTCAAATGTTTGTTTGTCCTCAATATTGAAAACATCTAACTTTTTATCTATCTTTTTAATCAATCTTTTTAAAGTGTCTTTAGGACCAATTTCCACAAAGCAATCAAAACCGTCACGAATCATCGAACGAATCATTTTATCAAATAAAACTGGCGAGGTAATTTGGGAGACCATTTCTGATTTGATATCATCCTTTGATCGTTCACCGATGGTGTTTAAATAAAGAGCATCTTTGACAGGATTAAGTTTAACATTTTTTACGTACTCCGCAAAATCTTTTGAAGCTTTTTCCATATAAGGTGTGTGGAACGCTCCGCTCGTATCCAGATGAATGGCACGTTTAATCCCGAACTCTGAAGCTTTAGCGACAAGCATAGACATCGCTTCTTTACTTCCTCCAACGACAATCTGTTTCTCGGCATTAACATTGGCAATGTAGGCATCATCGATAGAATCTACAAGCGCTTGAGCCTGTTCTAAAGAACCCAATAAAGCGACCATACTCGTTTCTGCTTGCTTGGCTGCTTCATTCATAAAGTATGCCCGGTGAATAATCGTTCTTAATCCATCTTCAAAATCGAACACGCCTTGATCATAATAAGCACTGTATTCCCCCAGCGATAGCCCACTAGCACCTTGTGATGCAACGCCTGATGTAATGAGTAAATCTCGAATTGCAGCGCTCATAGCAAATATCGCAGGTTGAGCATATTGGGTATTTGATAGTTTATGTTGATCTGAAAACATAATCTTAGTCAATCTTTCTCCAAATATCTCGTCTGCCTGACTCAACCGTTTTTTAACAATATCATAGGTTTCATACAAGTCTTTTCCCATTCCGACATATTGAGCCCCTTGACCCGAAAAGACAAATGCAATTTTCATCTTATTTTACCACCTTTCAGTGCTTAAAACTATAGTTCAATTAATGCGCCACCCCAAGTGAGTCCCGCCCCAAAAGCAGCGGTGATAAAAATATCTCCAGGTTTCAAGATATTGCCTCGTATCGCTTCATCAATCGCTAATGGAACGCTTGCTGCTGAAGTATTCCCATACTTCTCTATATTCATATACATTTTAGAGATAGGAAACTTTAAAGTTCTCGACGCTTTATCGATAATTCTTTTATTGGCTTGGTGTGCAACGATGTATGATAAATCTTTGATGTCTAAGTTTGAGCGCTCTAACAAAGTTCTTACAACCTTCGGTAAGACTGTCGTCGCAAACTTAAAGACATCTGAACCTTGCATTTTAAGGAATGGTCGGTCTTGTTGTTCTGTTTTAAAATTTTTCTTCAATGGATATCCATCCATGGTCAAAAAACCTTCGACATCCCCTTTCGCGTAGGTTAAAACATCTTTAATCATTGGTTTTTCACTTTCTCCTATCACCATCGCACCGGCTGCATCCCCAAACAAAACACAGGTATTTCGATCAGTATAATCTGTGATTTTAGTCAAAATTTCTGCACCAATAATGAGTGCTTTTTTATAAGCGCCGCTACGAATCATTTTATCGGCAATATTTAAAGCATAAATGAAGCCACTGCATGCTGCGTTTATATCAAACGCTGTAATTGTATCGAAACCTAATCGTCTTTGTAGAATTTGTGATACCCCTGGAAATGGTTTATCGCTAGTCACTGTTGCAACAATCAATAAATCAATCTCATCCGGTTTCACCTGTGCTGCTTCTAAGGCTTTCAAGGCAGCTTGATAAGCGAGCTCTGATGTGTTTTCATTTTCACTCATCCGTCTTTCTTTGATACCCGTTCGTGATTGAATCCATTCATCATTGGTATCTACTAATTTTTCTAAGTCAGCATTTGTTACGACTTTTTGAGGAACATATGACCCGGTTCCTAAGACTTTCGTATACATTATTTTTCAACCCCTTTTAGGTTTTCATAATTAAAACGTTGAAAAAACCCGATGTTGCGATATTTGGCATATCTTTCCGTTTTAATCTCATAGTGGCTCATTGGATGATAACTTCGCAAACTTCTTTCGATGACAGTTCGCATCGATTCATAGACCAATTTAGAGTCATAGTGTGCCCCGCCAATCGGTTCTTTAATGATACCATCGATGACTTCAAGTTCTTCAAGGTCATAACTTGTTAACTTCATCACTTCAGAAGCCGCTTTTGCTTTAGTAGCGTCTTTCCATAGTATACTTGCATACCCTTCAGGAGATAGTATCGAATAAATACTATTTTCTAACATGTAAACACGATTTCCCATACCAATCGCTAAAGCACCACCTGAACCACCCTCACCGATGATGATAGCGATAATCGGGACACCTAAGTCACTCATCTCATAGAGATTTTTAGCGATGGCTTCACCTTGACCGCGAGCTTCAGCGCCTAAGCCTGGATAAGCCCCCGGTGTATCAATTAAGGTAATAATCGGTCGATTAAACTTCTCCGCTTGTCTCATCAGACGCTTCGCCTTGCGGTAACCCTCAGGATGTGGCATGCCAAAGTTATAAGCAATGTTTTCATCGGTTGTTTTTCCTTTTCTCTGTCCGATTACCGTCACTGGAATATTGTTAAGCATTGCGATTCCACCGATAATCGCTTGATCATCTGCGAATCCACGATCTCCGTGAAGTTCGATGAAATCATCAAAAACATGGTGAATATAATCCTTTGCGGTAGGGCGTTTAGGATGCCTTGCTAGTAAAACACGATCCCAACTTGATAAGTTTGACATCGATTTTACTTTATAAGCTTCGATGGTTTTTTTAATTTCTTCTATTGATTTTTCATCATCTAATCTTCGTAACTCTTCTTCAAGTTTTTGAAGTTTCTTTTCTTTTTGCAAAATATCCATTATGCATACGCTCCTTTCTTATGCATACGCAATAAAAGATGTAACGTGTCTTTCATCTCGTGTCGGTGCACAACCTTATCTATCATGCCTTTTTCTAACAAAAACTCAGCTCGCTGAAAGCCTTCTGGCAATGACTGTTTGATCGTCTGCTCTATTACGCGTGGCCCAGCAAATCCAATCAGAGCCTTAGGTTCTGCCAATATAACGTCTCCAAGCGAGGCGAAAGAGGCGGTAACGCCACCGGTTGTAGGATGGGTTAGCACACTTATAAAGAGCAATCCTTGGCGGTGCAGTTTTCGAATCGCACCACTTGTTTTAGCCATTTGCATCAAACTGTAAATACCTTCTTGCATGCGTGCGCCACCAGAGGCTGTAAAAATAATCAATGGCAGTTTTTTATATAGAGCGTACTCAATGCTTTTTGTGACTTTTTCACCGACCACACTGCCCATGCTTCCCATCATAAAATAACTATCCATGATTCCAATAACGCATGGTTCCGAATGGATTTCAGCATAGCCATAAACATAGGCCTCATCCATCTTCGTTTTATCCTTATAACTCTGAAGTTTTTCCTCATAACCTTCTTGAAAAAGCGGATTTAAAGTAATATATCCTAAGCCTTTTTCAACAAATGTATGTGGGTCGACCGTCATTGAAATACGATCGATCGCACGAATTCTAAAATGGTTCTGACAGTTGGGACAGACGAGCTTGTTGGCAAGCATCTCTTTTTGAGAGAATGTCTTACCACAAGCAGAACATTTATCGTATAATCCTTCAGGAACATCTGGCGTTTTGACTTGATGCATCGGTTTCTTTTTATACCCTGTTAATTGATTACGAAATTGTTTCTTTTTCAAAAATGCTTTTTGCAAGGCCTCACGTTTCATAAGTCAACAATCCTTCCAAATTTGCAGCGATAAATCCAGTATCAAAATCTCCTTTTACAAAGTCTGGATGCATTAAAATCATCGTTAAAAACGACTGATTTGTTGGGATGCCTTCAATCACTAGCTCTTCTAATATTGAGCGCATTTTCCGTATCGCATCCAATCGACTATATCCATGGGCGATCACTTTCCCAATCATTGAGTCGTAAAACGGTGGTATTTCATAATCTGTATAGATCCCAGAATCAAAACGAATCCCTAATCCTTGAGGAACATGCAACATTTCAATAAGTCCTGGATTTGGTCTAAAGTTATGTTTTGGATCTTCTGCATTAATTCTTACCTCGATGGCATGGCCATTGAAGGTAATATCTGATTGCTCATGCTTCAAGTGTTTTCCACCAGCTATTCTCAGTTGTTCACGAACAATATCAATTCCAGTAATCATCTCAGTAACGGGATGTTCTACCTGAATTCTAGTATTCATCTCAATAAAATAAAAACCGTGCTCATCAACGACAAACTCGATAGTTCCCGCATTCACATAATTCACATGTCGCGCAGCTTTTACTGCAGCTTCATACATCGCATTTCGCATCGTATCAGGTAAGCTGCTTGGTGCTTCTTCAATAACTTTTTGATTTCTTCTTTGAATACTACAATCACGTTCACCCAAATGTAGTACATTACCATAACGATCTGCAAGTATTTGAACTTCGATATGGCGTGGATTTGTAATTAGTTTTTCAATATATACACCATCGTTTGTAAAAGCTGCTTTCGCTTCTTGCTTAGCAGCATAATAGGCTTTCTCAAACTCACTTTCGTGGTGAACAATACGCATTCCTCGACCGCCTCCACCAGCGCTCGCTTTAATGAGTAATGGGCAACCAATCTCTGCCAGGACTTGTTTTCCTTCTTCAAGACTTACTTCACCCTCACTACCTGGTACCACAGGAACTTCAGCTTCAATCATAAGCTTTTTAGCCATCGCCTTATCTCCCATCTTTTCAATCACACTGGCATCAGGTCCTATAAAGATAATTCCAACATCTTCGCAAAGTTTTGCAAAAGTACTATTTTCACTTAAAAAACCGAATCCAGGGTGAATGGCTTCGGCACCAGTATTAACAGCAGCACTAATAATGTTCTCCATGTTTAAATAGGAAGCAGATGCAGCATTTCCACCTATGCATACCGCTTCATCTGCAATATGAACGTGTAAGCTATCTTTGTCCGCTAAACTATATACAGCAACCGTTTCAATCCCCAATTGTTTACAGGCACGGATGATACGAACCGCTATTTCACCGCGGTTAGCAATTAACACGCGCTGTAACATCAGGCAATCTCCAATACAACCTGGTCATACATCACCATATCACCATTCTGTACATGAATTTTTTTCACAATACCATTTTTCGGTGCAGTGATTTCATTCATAACTTTCATAGCTTCAATGATAAACAATGTATCGCCTTGTTTAACTTGCTGTCCCTCGCGAACAAAGGGTGGTTGATCCGGTGCTGGTGCTTCGTAAAATGTTCCAACTAGCGGGGCATTAACCGGTGTGAAATTACTAGTCGTCTCGTCTGCTTTTAAAGGCTGTTGGTCTTGAACAACTTCACGCGTTGTTTGAGGTTCAACAACTTTACTTATCACTTGATGTTCCGTCGGTTTTTCAAGCTCTATCGTTACATCTTCTTTTACCAAACGTATTTTTGATAAAGAAGATTCTTCAAACATTTTTATAATTGTTTTTAACTCTCTATTATTCATGTGTCAACCTCCTCATAAAATAAAAGAGAAAATAAAGATTCGTTCTTTACTTTACTTTCTCAATATAATCGATGACATCCTTAACCGTTTTTAGTTTTTGAGCTTCGGAATCGCTAACCGTAATGTCAAATGCATCTTCTAAAGCCATAATAAGTTCAACAACATCTAATGAATCCGCACCTAGGTCATCGATGATATTC
The DNA here is from genome assembly GCA_007117625.1 of Candidatus Izemoplasma sp. Taxonomy (GTDB): domain Bacteria; phylum Bacillota_I; class Bacilli_A; order Izemoplasmatales; family Izemoplasmataceae; genus SLQR01. The sequence goes on from SKGE01000032.1 coordinate 6,521, forward strand.
GCATCCATAGTTACGGCATCTTCTTCAACACCTAGTTCTTCAACAATAAGTGTTTTTACTTGTTCAAACATACAAAACACCTCCTTGAAGCTCATTATATCGACTCTACGTAATTTAGTCAATATATTTTGATATTCAAATTGTTCGATATGCAAGATTTCCGTTCGCACACGCACTTGTATACAATCATATGTTTTTATACACATACAAAATCTTCTCCCTGTTCGAGTATAAAAAAGAGCTTAGAAGTCTTTATTAAGACCTTAAGACTCCTAGAAAATATTTGTTAGGTTATTCATCTTGTTATAGTTCGCATTCTAACAATACTCAATATATGCGATTTGTTTATTTTATAATTTTTACAAATAAAAGAATTTCAACTTAAAACAAGGAATATTGAGTGAATCCTTATGATTCTCAATCGTGCATGTGAAACTTGGTGAGATATCCGTTAAAAAATAGAGATTTTCTAAATATTTTGTATATTGTCTGCGTTCTAAGAGTTTTTCTTTAAAATTAGCAAACACATTTTTTTGATCAACCTGTTGATTATATACCGAAACAAAAGTATCAAACAATGGCTCTAAAATAACATATTTTTGTGTTAGTTTATATAATGAGGTTGCCTTCTCATCGTATTTTTTAGGGTTCTTTTCATTGATGTTAATGCCGACACCGCAGATATGATATATTTGGTTTCCTTTGGTGACTGTTTCGATTAACATTCCAGCTATTTTTTCATCTTCTACATAAATATCGTTTGGCAACTTTATGCTTGCGTTTATCCCGAACTGATCGAAGATTTCACAGAGTGCTAGTGCAACTCCAATAAACAGCCTATTAGATATATTTTTATCAGATCTAATCATAAAACTGAAGGTGAGGTTTCGCCCACCAGTAGTATGCCAAGGATTACCTCTACGTCCTCTACCTTTTGTCTGAGTAATAGCCCGAAGCGCATCACCATTTTGAAACGCATCTAAGTTCTCTTTCATATGCGTATTCGTTGAAGCTAGGCTATCGACAGTTGATTGTCTTGTTATTTTCATTCATATCACCTTATATTTATAATACTCAAGGTTACATGCATAATCAATAAAAAAAGCGCCGAAGCGCTTTTTTACTATTTTAATGCTGATTCAATGAACCAAAGTTCTTTGTCATAGCCTGCAACATGATCTTCCATCATACCGACAGTCACAAAGTCTCCTGCTTCATCCGCGATGTTACGGATATCTGTTGCGAGTTTACGTGCTTTCTCAAGCTCATCTTTTACGATTTCATAAACTTCTGGAATTTGATAATCTCTTACTTCTAATTCTTTGACTTTTGTTACTTCTAAATATGAAGCTAATGATGCTAATGGATACTCTCCCACCATTTTCATACGCTCTGCAACTTCGTCAAATTTTTCAAAGAAATCATCGTACATTTTTTCTAAGTAGACATGAACAGGTTCAAAGCGTTCCCCTACTACGTTCCAGTGCATGTTGTGGAATTTTACGTTTAATACAGCTAAGTCTGCTACGTATTGATTCATCAATGTTTTTTGTTCTTTATTCATATGTAATTCCTCCTTTAATTATTCATGAATATTATAACATATACGGAGTGGTTTGCAACCCTAACGCTTTGAGGCTTGGGCCTCTTTTATGCTTTTCTTTAGCTCTTTTTCAGCTTTTAGAAAATCCATAGTTCTTTGACGATTTTCATCAAGACGCTCTTTGCGAACATCGTTTAAATGTTCCATCGCACTGTCTTTGTTTAACCCAACATGAGCTTCTTGTGCGATCACATTTATAAAGTTATCTTGTTGTTCTAAAACGCCATTGATAATAACTGTAAACAGCTGTTTGGTATCCTTGATCATTTTTATGTAACCAACGTCAATGGTAGATATAATTGGTGCGTGGTTATTTAAAACAGCATAATCCCCATTATTTTTTGAGCTAACCACGATGTAATCTACCTCTTCATTATACAAAACACCACTCGGTGTAATAACTGTGAGTTTCATTTAATCACTCCAATGATTCAGCTTTTTTAAGTACATCGTCAATGCTACCCACTAAGCGGAAAGCATCTTCTGGAATGTCATCGTACTTACCATCTAATATTCCTTTAAACCCTTTTATCGTTTCTTCAATTGGCACGTATGATCCTTTTTGACCTGTGAACTGTTCGGCGACATGGAAGTTTTGTGATAAGAATAATCTTAAACGACGTGCACGATGTACAATCAGTTTGTCATCTTCACTAAGTTCATCCATTCCTAAAATTGCAATGATATCTAAAAGCTCATTATACCTTTGAATGGTGCGTTGAACTTCACGAGCGATATCATAATGTTCTTGCCCAACAACTTCGGGTTCTAAGGCTCTTGATGTTGATGCAAGTGGATCAACCGCTGGATAGATACCCTCTTCACTAATCTTACGACTTAAGTTTGTCGTGGCATCTAAGTGTGTAAATGTCGTTGCAGGTGCAGGATCTGTATAGTCATCAGCTGGTACATATACGGCCTGAATAGAAGTGATTGATCCTTCTTTTGTCGAGGTAATGCGCTCTTGTAGTTTACCCATTTCGGTTGCGAGTGTAGGTTGATATCCCACCGCAGATGGCATACGTCCTAATAAAGCTGAAACCTCACTTCCTGCTTGAGTAAATCGGAAAATATTGTCAATAAAGAATAAAACATCTTGTTTTTCTTCATCGCGGAAGTGTTCTGCCATCGTAAGACCTGTTAAACCAACACGCATACGCGCTCCAGGTGGTTCGTTCATTTGTCCAAACACCATAGCAGTTTTTTTGATAACGCCTGAGTCTGTCATTTCATGAAACAAGTCATTTCCTTCACGCGTACGTTCCCCAACGCCAGCGAAAACACTTATTCCACCATGCTCTTGCGCAATATTGTGGATTAACTCTTGGATTAATACCGTTTTACCAACACCGGCACCTCCAAAAAGTCCAATTTTTCCACCTTTGATATAAGGTGCTAATAGATCAACAACTTTAATTCCTGTTTCTAAGATTTCGGTTTCACTACTAATCTCATCAAGTTTAGGTGCTTCACGGTGAATCGGCATGCGTTTATTGTTTCCGTGGACGTCTTCGCGCTCATCGATGACTTCACCTAAAACATTGAAAATACGGCCAAGCGTCGCTTCACCAACAGGAACACTAATAGGTTTTCCTGTATCGATAACTTCCATACCTCGTGTTAATCCATCGGTAGAATCCATAGCAATAGTACGGACTATCTTATCTCCGAGGTGTAATGAAACTTCTAGTGTTAACTTAATATCAACAACGCGTTTTTTATGATCGGTGTTGTCAATCGTTAAAGCATGGTTAATTTCAGGGAGTTCATTTTCAAATATGACGTCCACGACGGGACCCATAACTTGTATAACTTTACCTTTATTCATCATTTTCCTCCTTAATTCACCGCGTTGGCGCCACCGATAATATCTGTTAACTCAATGGTGATGGCATCTTGTCTAGCACGGTTGTAATGAAGTTTTAAATCTCTGATTAAATCTTTCGCGTTGTCTGTGGCACTTTTCATCGCCGTCATTCGCGCCGCGTGTTCGCTCGCTTTCGCTTCTAAAATCATCCCATATAAGACATTTACAATGACCATTGGCAAAAGCTGATTCAGTACACTTGAGGCGCTTGGTTCGTAATGATACATGCGTTTATATTTTAACGATTCTTCTTCTTGTTTTTCAGTAATAAATGGACTTTTATCTAATGGTAAAAGCGTCTGATACTTAACTTTTTGAGTTAATGTATTAACAAACTTGTTGTAGAAAACAACAACGTTATCATACGTACCTTTTAAATACCCTTTTATAAAGTCATCCGATACCTGTTGAAAATCTAAGAATTGAATGTCATCTCGAACCTGGATAACATCTTCGTTTAGTAAATGGTACTTTTTACGTTTGGCAAAACTAAAAGCCTTATAGCCCAGTGCCGCTACGGTAAATTCGTCTTTTGACTGATGGTGTTTATCGACATACGCTTGAAACGCTTTGAAGACACTCGCGTTATACGGTCCAGCCAAACCTCGATCTGAAGTAATCAAAATATAAACGGTCTTTTCAACTTCTCTTGACTCAAACATTGGATGGCTGATATCGATATCACTATCCATAACGCGTGCAAGCGATGCGGTTAAGCGTTTGGTTAATGGTCTAAAGTTTGTAATGGCACGCTCGGCCTTTTTTAGTTTTGAAGCACTTACCATGTGCATCGCTTTGGTTATTTGCGATGTTTTATCTGTGGCGTTGATGCGTTGCTTAATTTCACGCATTGAACCCATCGTACCACCTCCTTAAGCAAAGGTTTTCTTAAATGATTCGATTACTGAACTTAGTGCTTTTGTGTCTGGTAATGTTTTTTCTTCACGAATATGCTTTAATAAGTCTTTTCCTTTGTCATCTTTTTCAAAGTACCCGTGGAGTTGTTCTTCAAAGCGTTTAATATCTTCTACTTTAACATCGTCTAAATAGCCTTTAGTCAATGTATAAATACTAACAACTTGTTTTTCAACATCCATGGTTTCATGCAATCCTTGTTTGAGAATTTCTACCGTGCGTTTCCCACGCTCTAGTTTTTTCGTAGTAGACTCATCTAAGTCTGAACCGAACTGCGTGAAGGCTTCAAGTTCGCGGTAGCTCGCTAAATCTAAGCGCAGCGTTCCTGAAACTTTTTTAATCGCTTTAATTTGAGCAGATCCCCCAACACGAGAAACACTTAAGCCTGCATTGATTGCCGGTCTTACCCCTGTGTAGAAAAGATCACTTTGTAAGAATATCTGTCCGTCGGTAATACTGATGACATTGGTTGGAATATACGCCGATATATCGCCTTCTTGAGTCTCGATGATTGGCAACGCGGTAATCGAACCACCACCAAGTTCATCATTGAGTTTAGCCGCGCGTTCTAATAAGCGTGAATGTAAGTAGAACACATCCCCTGGATAGGCTTCGCGTCCTGGTGGGCGACGCAGTAACAGACTTAACTCACGATATGCAATAGCATGTTTAGTTAAATCATCATAAACAACTAAAACACTTTTTCCTTGGTGCATAAACTCTTCACCAATACTAACCCCTGCATACGGTGCTAAGTAAAGCATTGGTGCAGGCTGACTCGCACTAGCACTAACGACGATTGTATGATCCATCGCTCCGTGTTTTTTAAGTGAATTTATTAGTCCTGCAACAGTCGATTCTTTCTGACCAATTGCAACATAAATACAAATGACATCTTTGCCTTTTTGGTTAATGATTGTATCGAGTGCAATTGAGGTTTTACCCGTCTGACGGTCACCGATAATTAACTCACGCTGACCTCGTCCAATTGGCACCAATGCATCAAGAACCTTAATCCCTGTTTGCAGTGGTTCATCAACAGACTTACGACTCATGACACCCGTCGCTTTACGTTCGAGTGGTCGGAATTTTTTCGTTTCAATTTTACCTAATCCGTCAATCGCTTGTCCGAGTGGATTTACTGCACGACCAATGAGTTCGTCTCCAACAGGAACTTCTAAAATACGTCCAGTTGTTTTGACTGAATCCCCTTCGCGAATCGCTGTAGACTCATCCAAAATAATAACCCCAACATTATCTTTTTCTAAGTTAAGAGCCATCCCATAAACATCATTAGGGAAAACTAAAAGTTCGCCACTCATCGCTTCTTCTAAGCCATGAACTAAAGCGATTCCGTCTCCGACACTAATCACAGTTCCAATATTCTCTGTCTTTACTTCTTTACTATACTTTTTAATTTGTTCCTTAATCAACGCACTAATCTCAACCGGGTTGATTTTACTCATACTTACACCTGCCTATTTAGTCAAACGTGACTTCAATTTATTCAAACTATGATTCACTGTATCATTCAGAACCATACCGTTATATTCTACCCGCATACCGCCTGTGATTGTTGAATCAACAGTTGTTTTCACAACCACTTTGCGGTTGTACTTTTCTCCATACACTTTTTCAAGATTGCTTATGCGATCTTGATGCATTGGTTTCCCTGTAAAAACCTCAATACGCATGGTTGCATCCAACTGATCAACAAGTTTTTCATAACTTTTTCGAATCTCTTCAATCGTATTAAAACGACTGTTTTGTACTAAGACTTTAAGGAAATCTTTAAATAATTGTGGAAAATCAAAACTATCAATAAGTGCTTGCTTCTTCAGTTTTGCAATATTTGGATGCATAAAAAAGTTCATGTTTTCTGCATCGAGTGATTCGTGAAACTTAGCAAACGCTTTTCGAATATCTTTTGTTGCCTCGTGCTCGAGCGCAAGCTCAAAAAGCGCGACGGCATATTGATCGCTGACCGCGCTCATTGTTTTTGCACCTCACGAATCGTTTCATCTATTAAACGTTCATAGGTTGCTTCATCAATTTCTTTTGCAATAACTTTTTCGGCTAACATAGCCGCAACTTCGATAATTTCATTACGCATACGGCTTTTAGCAACCTCAATTTCTTGATCGAGGTCTTTTTGAGCGTTCTTTTTGATATTCGTTGCTTCATCTTTCGCTTTCGCAATAATCTCACGCCTTGTGTCTTCTCCACGAGATTTTGCATCTTCTAGAAGTTGTTTTGCTTCTAACTTTCCTTTTTCAAAAGCTTCTTCTGCTTCTTTTTTAAGGGTTTTCGCCTCTTCATTTCTTTCCGTCGCTTCGGTCAACTCTTTGTCCATAATGTCACGTCTCGACTCAATGAAATTGGTAACTTTTTCCCAAAAGAAAAATTTAACAACTAAGATAAGCAAGATTGTTGCAACAATCTGAATAACCATTTCCATGAGATCGATACCTAATGCGGTATCTACTAAACTTTGAATGGCTTCTGCAAGATTTGTCATCCTGTTGCCTCCAATCTATGTTTTTAGGTGAATATTAAAACAAACGCAATAATTAATGCGTAAAGCCCTGTTGTCTCAGCCATCGCTTGACCAACAAGCATCGTTGTGGTAATTTTACCTGTTGCTTCTGGTTGTCTACCAACAGCCTCAACAGCTTTTCCAGCAGCAAATCCTTGACCAATACCAGGACCGATACCAGCAATCATTGCAATCCCTGCACCTAGCAATGCCATACCATTAACAAAAAACTCGTTATACTCAACTGCCGCTAAAAATATTGAAGATAATACCATAACTTTTTCCTCCTAATAATAAATAATTTTCTATATAGTTAACATTTTCTATTCAGCAACTTCTGGTTCTTCTATTGCCATTGAAAGGAAAATGGTTAACAGCATAAAGTACACAAACGCTTGAATTAAACCAAAGCCAATATTGAATATTGGGTGCAATACGAGTGTTGCAATTGAAACATTACCGATTGTTCCAATAACAGCACCTAAAGTCCCCAGTACATCACCGAGAATATTTAGCAAATTAAAAATAACCACTGCCATAACTGAACCGCTTAACAAGTTACCAAACAAACGTAACCCCATCGCTAGCGGTGTTGAAATCTCACTGATAACGTTTAAAGGCATAAGCAAGACGCTAGGACTGCTCAAATCTTTAAACCGATTCTTTGGTTTTCGAACCCACAGCCCCGATATTTGAATCGTCAAAAACGCAAATAAACTAAACGCTAAAGCAATTGAAATATTTGCTAAAGGGTTTGCTAATCCAAATAAAGCAGAGGTATTCGCAAACGCTAAGTAAATTAGAATCCCAACCAAAATCGGGGTAAAAGTTCGCCATTGTTTCCCATAGAACTCCTTAATGAAATCATTAAGCTTTTCAACCATTAAAACAGCCACAAAAACAACGCCTTTAGGGCTCTCTTTTGGGTCCAGTGCTTCTACTTTTTTACCGATAACAATCAAGATGATAATAAGCGCAACTGTAATGATCAAGCTGGCTTTTAAGTTCGGTGATAACGACGCATAAAAATCAATCATTTTTCTCGCCATCCTTTGATTTATGAAGGTATGTTCCAATTAAAAACGATAACATCAATACTATTTTGAATGAGGCGATTCCAAAAAACGCCAATACCATTTGAACAATGCTTTGTTCTCTAAAATAAACCGCAAGCACAATGATGATATAAAATGCATATCTAAAGAAGTAATTCCTCAGTGCAATAACTTTAAGCTTTTCTGGGTCTTTATAAGCTGTTTTCATGGTTGTTTTATAGTTATGACTCATCATCATGACACTTGCTAAAGCCCCTAAGAAGAAAGCAATCGCTAAATCAATATTACCAAAAATCCAAAGCCCCGCACTAACGATTATCAAATAAATCCACACGTAAAAAAAAGTTTGTATGTATAATTTTTCAGTCATTTTCATTCGCTCCTAGTCGGTATACACGAACCATAAAATTACGAACCGCTGCAATAGCTCCAACTACCATAAAAATAATCGTTAAGATTCGGTCCAACCCAAACAAATAATCTAGGCCGTAACCAATCAAAAAACCCACAATAATCGCCGCTAACGCTTCGTACAAAAAACTAGAAGTAACCGCTAGAAGTTTTAACAAAAACTTCTTATCTTCCATTACTTCGTTCCAAACAATCGATCCCCACAGTCACCAAGACCGGGTTCAATATATCCTTTGTCGTTTAATTTTTCATCAAGTGCCGCCAAATAAATATCGACATCAGGATATGCGTCTTCTAAAGCCTTAACACCTTCAGGACACCCAACAATACCAACATAGCGAATATCTTTAGCCCCATGGCGCTTTAACGAGTCAATCGCCGCTAAAACACTTCCACCTGTTGCGAGCATTGGGTCAACCAATAAAACTGTTGCATCTGCTATTTCTTTAGGAAACTTCTCGTAATAACTATGTGGCATTAAAGTCGCTTCATCTCGATAAAGTCCAATATGTCCAATTTTCGCTGTCGGTATCATCATATGAATCCCATCAACCATACCGAGTCCAGCACGTAGGATTGGAACGATTACCACCGCTTTCGATAATACCTTTGCAGATGTAGTCATGAGCGGCGTTTCGACTTCAACTTCTTTTGTTGATAAATCTCTCGTTATTTCATAAGCCATTAACCCACTAAGCTCATTAACATTTTCACGGAACGTTTTCGCATCCGTTTCTTTATTACGAATTTTAGCCATTTTATGATCAATTAATGGATGATTCAAAATTGTTAGTTTTCCCATAAGGACAACTCCTACTTTTCAAGTTTATTAACGCGGCGTTGGTGTCTTTCTTCATTCGAGAACTCTGTATGCAACCAAACATGAACGATTTCTTTTGCAAGATCTTCTCCAATAATTCTTCCACCCATTGTTAACACATTACTGTTATTGTGTAGACGCGTTGCTTTAGCTGAAAACAAATCATGCACCAATGCCGCACGTACACCAGAGACCTTATTCGCCTGGATGCTCATTCCAATCCCTGTTCCACATATTAAAATACCACGATCAGCTTTGCCTTGACTAACCGCAGTAGCAACCTCAACCGCAAAATCATTATAATCACAGCTCGTTAATGAATTCGTTCCTAAATCACTCACCTCGACATTTAGTGTATTTAAATATGTGAGAATTTTAGTTTTCAACTCATAACCAGCATGGTCAGAACCAATGACAATTTTCATTAAATCACCTCGACGCAAACTTTTTCATTTCAATTATACCAAAACATCTAAAGAAAACAACCTTTTTCCTATATTTATAGGGGCTCATGAAACAATCACTAAAATTTTATAAAAAACGCTTATATGTTTTCCTTTTTTTAAAAGTTTTCCACATTCAGTTTGTTTAAATCACATAAACTGTGTTCGACCATATTTTACGCTTTTAATACAGTCTTTTTTATTGAAAAATATATCCGTTTCGAGCAAAATCATCTAATTACGTCTATATAAGGGCTCACATTATAAGCGGAACAACACACTCGTTAAAGCTCATTATAAAGCGCTTTAAAATATTTAACTTAAGACGAAAATCCCGAAACTTTCCGAATCATCCTCGAGCTTTTAAAAGTTTTTGTTAAAGGTTTAACAGTAAGTCTACAACACAAAAGTCTAACAATATGGTTCGCGAAAAAGTAATACTAAACCTTTGTTAAGAAAAAAAGTTTTCCACACTAATTAAGGCGTCTGTTCGTCTTTTTGTAACCTGATGTACTTAAAGCTTCAACTGCAGTTGTTTTTGAATCGCATCTGCTACAGGGGCGTAACTTTTTCGATGGATCTCACAAGGACCAAGCTTCTCAAGTGCAAGCTTATGCTCTTTGGTTGGATACCCTTTATTTTTTTCAAATCCATAGCCGATAAACTTCTCTGCGATGGTTTTCATGTAATTATCTCTTGCTACCTTGGCAAGGATACTAGCTGCAGCAATCGAAGCACTTTTTTGATCACCTTTTATAATACTTAAATGGGGTTTCGATAAAGCGGGCAATGGCATAGCATCGATGAGAACATAATCAACATCGATTGTTAAACCTAAGATGGATTCTAGAAGACCTTTTTGAGTTGCTTTATAGATGTTTAAAGCATCAATCTCATTATGTTCAATAAATACAACATGGTACGCTTTAGCGTGTTTTTTTATTTCTTTCGCAAGTGTTTCTCGCTTTTTCTCAGTAAGTTTTTTTGAATCGTTTAGTCCAACAATTTTGTGACTTGGGTCTAAAACCACAGATGCACAAACTAAAGGACCAGCCATCGGTCCTCTTCCTACTTCATCACATCCGGCTATATTTTCGTACCCTTGTTTTTGAAGCTCGATCTCGTACTTATACATATTCATCAGTTCGATCTAAGGATAACGGTCCAAACTGTTGATTTCTAAAGTCGTGCAAGAAAATATCGATCACTCTTTCATAATTAACAATACCGCCTTTTTTTAAACACCCTCTGCGCATTCCGATACTATCGAAAAGTTCGATAATTTCTTTTCCTTCTACGCTGAAATCATAGCGGTTTTCAAAAGCCTCTTTATAGTACTTAATTAAAAGATTAAACCCATAAATAACAATCTCATCCATCGCCACAACACTATCTTTTAATGATCCGATTAAAACCAGTTTTTTTGCGATTTCTTGATCCTCGAATTTCGGCCATAAAATTCCCGGCGTATCCAATAACTCCATATCTTCATGAATTCTAATAACCTGTAAATGTTTCGTGATTCCAGCTACATCACCAACCTTAGTAACCCGCTTGTTTACGAGCTGATTTATCAACGTACTCTTTCCCACATTAGGGATCCCTAAAATCATCGCACGAATCGGTCTAGCAATTCTACCTCGCTTTTGTTCACGGTCAAAAACATCCTTAAGTAATCGCTTAGACTCAGCAACAATCTTTTCCACAGGTAAGGATTCTAAAGCATTGATAGGCATAGCCGTTAAGTTTTGTTCTCGGAAGTGTTTTAACCAATCGTTTGTTACGTGTTTATCCGCTAAATCTGCTTTATTTAAAAGAAGTATTCGTGGTTTGTTTTTAGTAATCTCACGAATCATTGGATTCTGGCTCGAATAAGGCGCTCTTGCATCTAAAAGCTCAAACACAATATCGATATACTTAAGTTTTTCTTTAATTAATCGTTTGGTTTTGGCCATGTGGCCTGGATACCATTGAATTGTTTTCATTACTCTATCCTCCCAAAATCACTGAATGGCGTTATTCTAAAGACCACTCTGCCATGCATGTTTTGAATTGGAATTAACCCTACAGCAGGATTTCTCGAATCACTAGAATGTGCACGGTTATCTCCGACAATATAATAATAGCCTTCAGGAATGGTTAACGAGAGTAACTCCCCCTCACAAGTTCCTAAATAACGGTCGAGATAAGGTTCATCTAAAATGAATGTTTCACCGGATCTATCCGTAATCACAAAACGATTATTTTCACAATTAATCGTCTCCCCTGGGAGTCCGATGAGACGCTTTAAATAATACAGTTCGGTATCGATTTTCGCCACAACAATATCATGCCTTTGGTAATCTGATTGAAAATGTTGAATAATCAATTGATCCCCAGGATAAATCGTTGGTACCATGCTTTGGCTATCTTCTAAAGCAACGCTTGTAAACGAGAATAAAAACGTATTAATAAGTGTGAAAAATGCAAACACACCGATTAAGAAATTCGTGAAATCCATAATGCCGATATGCCATAAAACAGACAGACGCGGTCGACCGTTTTTTTCTTGTGATTGGATGATTGCTAGGAAAAAAGCGAAACAGCTATATAAAAATACAATGAACAGCACAAACTGAAACAAAAAAGCGTTGTGTACAACATCAAAATCTCTTTGGTGCGGAAACAAAAGGGGTATGATCACTATAATAATCAAGCCAAAAAGCGCCTTTAAAAATCGGCGCTTAATTTTAGTTTGATATCTTTTAACTTCATCGATACCTTTTAGAAGATCAATATTTTCTTGATCAAAATATTCATTTAACTGGCTCTCTTGTTCTGCCATTATATCACCCTATACGTTTTAATAATGCCTCAATATCTTCCTGACTTACCAACACATCTCTTGCCTTAGAACCAAGATTTTCTGAAACGATGTTTACTTCTTCTAAAGCCTCAACAATACTTTGTGCGCGATTAAATCCGATACCAAACCGTTTGCTAATTTTATTAATACTTGCTTCTTGTTGTTCTGCAACAAACCTAGCCACATCATAAAAATACTCATCACGATCTAATGATTTAGCAACATTCTTTACCAATGTATCTTGGTCAAACAGATAATTTGGTTTAAGCTGATCCCGGATATAGTTTGTTACTTTATCGATATCTGAATCTTGGATAAAAGCCCCTTGGACACGAATTTTTCCTTGCCCATTCGTTGCAAAGAGCATATCTCCTCGACCGAGTAGCTTATCCGCACCACTTGAATCAATAATTGTTTGCGAATCTACATGACTTGACACACTAAATGCGATCCGTGTTGGAATATTTGACTTAATCGTCCCTTTGACGACATCTGTGGACGGTCGTTGGGTTGCGATAATTAAATGGATTCCGCACGCTCTTGCTTTTTGAGTCAAGCGTTTTATAGCATCTTCGGTATGTTGTGAGGACACCATCATTAAATCTGCTAACTCATCAACGACAATGACGATGTATGGCATCTTATCTTCATCGGTTTCAGTATGGTCGTTATAACTATCAATATCACGCACACGTTTTTCAGCAAATGTGTTGAACCTGCGATCCATTTCTTCTACGGTCCATCTCAGTGCGGCTGTCGCCGCTTTCGAGTCAGTGATGACTGGTGTAATCAAGTGTGGGATATCATTGTAGCTCGTAAGCTCAACCATTTTAGGATCAATTAAAACAAGCTTAAGTTCACTCGGTGAATATTTGAGTAATAAACTCATTAAAATCGTATTGATACACACACTTTTACCGCTTCCTGTTTGTCCCGCTACAAGTCCATGCGGCATCGTTCGAATGGAACCATACACTGGATTTCCATCAATATCTAAACCTAGTGCAACCGTAAGTGCTTGTGCAGCTTTTTTAAATTTCGAGTGTTCAATAATATCAGCAAAATGTACGGTTTGTTTAATCTCGTTTGGCACTTCAATTCCAACCGTAGACTTTCCAGGAATAGGAGCCTCAATCCGAATCTCTGTAGCTGCTAAAGCCATTTTTAAGTTGTCCGATATACCGGTGACTTTCTTAACATTAACACCTTTATCTAAAACAATCTCATACCTTGTCACGGTTGGACCTTGTGTGTGTTTTAGAACGCTTGCACCAACATTGAACTCTTCAAAAGTTTTATTAAGTATGTCAATTTGTTTTTCAATCGACGCTTTTAAATCAGGCATACTTTCTTGAGGTTTTGAAATTAAAGTTGCTGGTGGCAGCTGGTAATTTTTTGTTGCCGAAGCATTTGACTTAACAAACGTTTCGTTCGGTAATGTTTTGGGTGGATTTACATCAGTCTGCGTTTGTTCCACGGTTTCAATCGGTTCATGATTGGTGACAGGTTCCGAGACTTTTTCCGGACTTTCTTCACGGTCACTTCGAAGCGATGTTTGAACAGTTCGTTCTTCCTCCCTTTTTTCAATGCCAACACGATGCGTAGTAGGTGGAGCATTAGAAACTGTATTTGTCTCATTAGGGTGTTCCTCATTTGATTCTAATACTGTCGCTTTAACAATCCGACCACTTTTTCCTTCTTGAGCATCTAATACCTCTTGGAGGTTTTTCCCTTTGACCAAATCAAATTCTGGATACTCACTGCCATATCTTGCAATGATTTCATCTTTTGATAATTTTGGCCGGGTTCGAAAAGAGTCAAGTTTATCGAGATCTCTTTTTTGATTGGTCATCACAGGTATAACGATCTCATCTTTAACATTTTTCCCAAAAATCGGGCTTACAAAGCGGTTTTTTTCATACTTATGCTTTTCGCGTTCTTCAATAATTTCATACACCTGAAAAGGTCGTTCATCAGGAGAACGATATTGCGGAGGAACGATTTTTTTCTGGCGTTTAAAAAACATAAAAACACATCCCTTTACTTAAACGTTACTATCTAAAAATGCTTTTACTTGCTCAAATGTTTTCCTAAATTTATCGACATATCTCGCTGTAACGCGATCATTTTTATAAACAACAAATCCGGGGACTCCATAAATATTTAAGTCCATCGCAACACTAGGCAATACTTCTCGTTCAACGCGATAAAAACTCACGCCATCGTACATTGTTTTAAAGTGTGGCCAGTACTTATCTGCATAGGCACAATCTGGACACCATTCGCTGATAAACATAACAACTTTATAGCCATCTTTTTGTAACATATCCTCGTAAGCTTTTAAGGTTTTAATCTCACTCATCATCTTCACCATCTTCTAAGGCTTTAAGTTCTTTATCCACCAAGTCAAAATCAACATCTTTATCAAATAATTTTTTCGAGTAAACCTTGATTGTTTCTTCCCCAACAACAGCGAGAATCATCAAAGATATCTTAGTTGAGACAAAATCAACACTCTTATTAATCACAAGTTTTCTAAACCAATACGCTGGGTTCATAACATTAACAGCAGCCAATGTATACTTCATGGTTGTTTTAACCGCTTTACTCTTTGCAGCTTTGACAAGTTTTTTCTCATCGATTGCTTTTTTGGTTTCATACATGCGCACTAACTTCGTTATCCGAATATTACGCGTATTTTTTAAAATAGGTTGGTCCAAAATTTTCTCAACGCGCTGCGTAATATAATAATTCAATACAAGCATTTCATCTACGCTTAACTCAAGCATTGGATATTTCGATTTTGGAAAATAGTATGTTGCAATATCTTCAATCAACTCATACGACAAATCAAAAGTAAGCTTTCCAACTTGTTTACCTGATTTCTTTTCTTTTTTAAAAGCTTTTTGCTTTTCTGTAACGAGTGCTCTCAACGCCTCTTCATCGACTTCTTCATCGGAACGCTTTGAAGACTTAAAGTCCATCCCTTTTCCCCGTACGATAAAGTAGACATATAAGATAGAAAATAATATAAAGCCTGAGAGAATTCCTAATAAAAAGTTAATCACTCCAGAGAATGAAAAGTCCATTCACACATCACCTCTTTGATATATTATATCATAGATTACTCGAATAAACGGACTACAAAAGAATAAATAATTTGCCTTAAAGTAGCCTTTGTGCGATAATGTTTTAAGGTGATAAAAATGAAAAAATATCTAATTGCACTAGATTTAGATGGCACGTTACTATATGATTGGGAAACCTTAAAACCAAGCACTGCTCGATACTTAAAATCTTTACAGGATGAAGGGCATACTTTGGTCATTGCAACCGGAAGACCTTATCGAAGCAGTGAACGCTTCTACAACTTGTTAGACTTAAATACACCAATGATCAACTATAATGGTGGCCTAATCTCATGGCGTAAAAACCCGGATTTTGAAGAAATAAGCCACTTTGTATCAAGAGAGGCCATTTTAGATATCTTCGCACACACGAAAAAACATATCGATAATGCTTTTTGTGAGATTCGAGATGACATCTATTTGTTGGAAAAACGTGAAGAAATCATGGGGTTGTTACACTACTTCAATGGCGCTAAACTCCATGTCGGACCGTTTGATGAAACCTTACCAAGTGATCCTCACGGGTTTATTGTAGTCGCAAACAAAAGCGAAGGACATCACATTGAAAACTATGTTAAAAAGCACTATAAAGACGAGATATTGGTCCGAAACTGGGGCGATGATTATCAGTTTATCATCGAGCTCTATACCCCTAAAACAAACAAGGGACACGCTTTAGATTATGTCGCAAAAACGCTGGGCTTCAAACCTGAAGATATCATCGCTTTCGGAGATGGACATAACGATATTGAGATGCTTCAATATGCAGAGATTGGTGTCGCAATGAAAAATGCGCATCCAGAACTTTTAGAAGTCGCCGACTATGTGAGTCCTTATAAAAACACTGAGTTCGCCATCGAAAAATTCTTAAAAGCACATTTAAGCAAAAAACCTATCGAATAACAAACATGTTATTTGATAGGTTTTTTAATAGTTACCATTTCTAAATAGACTACAATAAAACGGTTTCAAACATTTACTAGTTCTTTTTATTGTCAAAAACATCATCATAATCTTCAAAGAAGTCGTCATAATCTTCGAAAAAGTCTTCGTACTCATCATCAATTTTATCCCGCATGGCTTGATTCTCAGAGCGATTATCATTTTTCATACGTTTGTTTTCATAAAAAGACCTTTGATGCTTGATTCGACTTCGATCAAGCGCAAATGAAATTGCTGATACCATAACTAAGAATCCAATGATTAAAAATATGACATTCATAAAATCATCCCTTCACGTTTAAAATCTAAATCCGCCGCGATTTTTTCCTTTTCCTTTTTTCTGTTTTCTAGGTGCTTGTTGCATACTTTTCATAGGATTACTTGGATCAATTTGATTGGGATCCATTTTAGACATACGCTTAAACATTTGAACTTGCTGATCTAAGTTATCAATCAACTTATTGACATCAGATACGCGTCTTCCTGATCCTTGTGCAACCCTTCTTCTTCTTGAACTACTACGCTTTAATAAATCGGGATTACGTCTTTCTTTCTCGGTCATTGACTGGATTAATGCTTCTAAATAAACCAGCTGTTTATCATCAACATTCGCATTTTTTGTTAATTTACTCATGCCTGGAATCATCTTCATGAGCCCTCCTAAAGAGCCCATTCTACGAATCATTTTCATCTGCTTTAAAAAATCATTGTAGTTATATTTACCTGACATCATTTTCTCCATCATATTCATCATGTCAGATTCATCAACATTTTCAGTCACTTTGTCAATGAGCGTTAAAACATCACCCATGCCAAGAATACGACTTGCCATGCGTTCAGGATGGAATACATCGAAATCATCTAACTTTTCCCCAAGTCCCATAAATTTAATGGGAACTTGTGTCACTTGTCGAAGTGATAAAGCTGCTCCACCACGGGTATCCCCATCAAGCTTGGTTATAATGCTTCCGCTAACTCCTAAAGCGGTATGGAAATGTTCGGCGACACTGACTGCGTCTTGACCTGTCATAGCATCTAAAACAAGCAAAATTTCATCGGGATTAATCGCTGATTTAATTTTAACAATCTCATCCATCATTGTGGTATCGATATGTAAACGTCCTGCGGTATCAAAAATGATAAAATCAATATCTTTATCATTTGCATAAAGCAGGGCATCTTGTGCTATTTTTTCAGGTTTCTCGTTAGTACCTCTTTCAAAAACTTCTATATTCAGTTGTTTTCCTAACGTGACAAGCTGTTCTACCGCAGCTGGACGGTAAACATCTAAAGCTACTAACAAAGGCTTTTTAGCATGCTTTTTACGCATATAAGATGCTAGCTTACCAGCCGTCGTTGTCTTCCCTGATCCTTGAAGTCCCGTCAGCATCACGGTTGTTTTACCTGATGTTTTTAAGGCGAACTCACTCGTATCGCCACCAAGTAGTTCCTTCAGCTCTTCGTGTACAACTTTTACGACTTGCTGTGAAGGATTTAATCCTTTAAAGATTTTTTCATTAAGTGCCTTTTCTTTTACCGACTTCGTAAAGCTTTTAACAACCTTAAAGTTGACATCGGCTTCAAGCAAACTCAAGCGCACTTCGCGCATCATTTCTTCAATATCTTTTTCGGTAAGTCTCGCTTTTCCGGTCATGCGACGCATCGCCATTTGTAAGCGATCCGATAACTGATCAAATGCCATTTATTCCACCTTCTCCAATGCTTCAAGTAACTCATTAACCTTGAGTTTATCTGATCTATCTTTAAGTGCTTCAATAATCTTCGTGCGTGCTTTGTGTTTTTCTAATAAGTTTATTTTATGCTCAAAATCGTACAGTTTATTAACGGTACGTTTCAGCTGATCATGAACGGCGTTTCGACTAATCCGCTCAAGTTCAGCTATTTCGCTTAACGTATAGTTTTGATGGTAGTAGTACTCAATAAAATTTCGTTGTTTCTCGGTTAGCAAAGGGTAATAAAAACGATAAAGTTGATTGATTTCAACAAACTGCTCTAAGATCTTACTCATACGATATCAGAAAACAATCCGTAGATGTATTCTTCAATATCAAAATACTCTAAATCTTCAATACCTTCGCCTAAACCAACAAGTTTTACAGGAATATCTAGTGTTTCTTTAACCGCTAACGCAATCCCACCTTTAGCCGTTCCATCTAACTTTGTTAACACGACTCCCGTTAAATGCGTTACTTCATTAAATATTTTTGCTTGATTCATTCCGTTTTGTCCAGTAGTCGCATCTAATACTAGTAAGGTTTCATGCGGTGCTAATTCAATCTCACGGCGAATCACACGATGAATCTTTTCAAGCTCTTTCATTAAGTTCGCTTTATTTTGTAACCTTCCTGCGGTGTCGCATAACAAAACATCAATATCATGTTTTTTTGCATAGCTAATTGCATCGAACATCACACTTGATGGGTCACTTCCCGCAGGTTTCTCAAAAAACTCACACCCTACACGCTCACTCCAAATGCGTAATTGATTGATTGCTCCAGCGCGAAAGGTATCTCCCGCTACCATCATAACACGTTTGCCTTCTTGTTGTAAGAGGTGTGCTACTTTACCAATCGTTGTCGTTTTACCAACACCATTAACCCCAACAAATAACAACACAGATAGATCGTGATCAACATCTAAGTTTGTATCGACAATGTCTTCTTTAACATACTTCTTAAACATTTCTTCAACGATAATCTCACGTAAATCTTCGGCGTTTTCGATGTGCTTTAGTTCAACGGTTTCACGCAAGTAGTTAACGAATGATAAAACCACATCAACACCCATATCAGCCATAATAAATACTTCTTCAATTTCTTCGAAAAGATCATCATCAATCTTATTACCGCTACGCAATAGCTCGTCGAGTTGAGAGAAGACATTTCGGCGTGTTTTTTCCATACCAATTCTATATTTTTGTGCTTTTTGTTTCTTCTGTTTACTCTGAAACAATTTCTTAATAAATCCCATAAAATCACCACTTTCTTCCAAAAGGTATTATACCATACGATGACATTTTTCTAAATAAAAAACCCTATAGAAAGGGAAAATCCGCCTCTCGGCGGATTAAGGAAGGGGATGTGTGAATAATAAAATTATTCACCATGCTATGTAAGGGATAAGTCGCTACCTCTCAGTAGCAACTACATCATAGCACACCTTTTTTTTTGTGTCAATAAGTATCCCCTTAAATTAATTCTAAATGCAAAATCATGACTTTAAGTTACTTTTTTAGGTTTGTGTAAACCCGCATTCTTTTTCGTTATCGCAAACCACAGTTCCATCTTCTTTTTCAACGAGTAAATCACTACATTTAGGGCACGAATCGCCTGTAGGTTTGCCGCTTAAGATGTGTTTACATTTCGGAAAATTATCGCAAGCGTAGAAATGATTCCCTTTATTTTTACCGCGTTTTGCGACGCGTTCAACAATGTGACCCTTTTTACATTTCGGACAAAGTATTTCCGTTTTTTTCAGTTTCTCTTTAGATGTCTCCTTGGTCTCATCTTGTTTGATATACTTACATTCAGGAAATCCACTACAAGCTTCAAAGGTCCCGTATCTAGACTCTCTGAACACCATCGGCTTGCCGCATTTAGGACAAGTTTCACCTGTTAACTTTGGAGCTGCTTTTTCCATTTCTTCATTCGCTTTTTCAACCATCGGTATAAACGTGTGATAAAACTCCGAAACAATTTTCGTTTGTTCTTCCTCATTGCTTGCAATTTCATCTAATACATTTTCCATTTTCGCCGTGTAGTCAACGCTGATGATTCTTGCGAAAAACTCTTGTAGCTTTTCAATCGTCAATCGACCTTGTTCGGTCGGGACAAACTTCTTGTCTTCAATCACAACATACTTACGGTTTTTAAGTGTCGTGACCGTTTGTGAATACGTACTTGGTCTCCCAATACCGAGTTCTTCCATTTCTTTAATCAGCTTTGCTTCGGTATATCGAGCCGGTGGTTGTGTAAAGTGTTGTGACTTAGTGATGTGTTCAGAGATAAGCTCTTTGCCTTCTTCAAGGTTGGGTAGCTTTGTTGCATCGACCTTTTCATAGTCACCATAAAGTTTCAAGTACCCATCAAACATAAGCGCTTGAGCACGTGCTTTAAACAAGGTGTTTTTATTGCTCAACTTAACTGTTGTAGATTGTAATTGCGCAGGCTTCATCAATGAAGCCACCGCGCGTGCATAAATCATTTTGTATAGTCGATATTCATCTTTGCTTAGTTTGCTTTTAATGCTTTCTGGAGTGTTGTTGACATTGGTTGGTCTTACCGCCTCGTGTGCATCCTGACTGTTTTTAGAAACGACCTTTATATTTTTACCACCAACATAATTTTCACCGTAGGTGCTATGAATTATTTGTTTCGCTGGAGCGATAAACGTTCCTGACAAGCGTGTCGAGTCGGTTCTCATATAGGTAATTAACCCAACTGTTTCTTTACCAAGATCAATACCTTCATATAACTTTTGTGCAATCATCATGGTTTTTTGACCACTAAAGTTGAGTCTTGTCGAGGCTTCTTGCTGGAGTGATGAGGTTGTAAATGGAGGTTTTGGTGCACGGTTTCGATTACGTTTTTTAACACTTTCAACCTTGAACGTTTTGGTCAAGCTGTTTAAAAGCGCCTCAGCTTCTTCTTCACTCGATAATTTAGCTTTTTTGCGATCGATGTTCGATAGTTCAGCTTCAAAACCTTCAAACGCCGCTTTGATTTTCCAATATTCTTCTGCTGTGAACGCTTCAATCGCTTTTTCACGATCAACAAGGATCTTTAATGCCGCACTTTGTACGCGACCAGCTGATTTTGATTTGATTTTATTTTGTAATAGTTTGCTTAGTTTAAACCCAATAATTCTATCAAGAATACGTCTAGTTTCTTGTGAGCTGACAAGGTGATAATCAATGCTTCTTGGATTTTCAAAAGCATCCTGAACCGCGGTTTGAGTAACCTCGTTAAAAATAACACGGTACATCGGTTTATTTTTTGCATCTAGAATCTCTTTTAAATGCCAGCTAATCGCTTCTCCTTCACGATCCGGGTCAGTCGCAAGATAGACTTCTTCAGCCTTTTTTGCGGCTTTTTTGAGGTCTTTAACCGTTTTTTCTTTGTTTTTTATAACATCATATTTAGGGGTAAAGTTGTTTTCTATATCTAACCCGAGACCACCCACATTAGATATAGATAAATCACGAATATGTCCTTTCGATGACAATACTTCGTAATCATCACCTAAATACTGTTTAATGGTCTTCGATTTACTTGGTGATTCGACAATAACTAACTTTTTCATGACAGCACCTCCAAATTTACATCATTATGCCATATGTAATAAAAGCGTGTCAATAAGTCACGCTTTTTATATATATATTATATATATAATTTTTTTCTTATTTTTTTAAGATAAACATCATGCGATCTTTACCTTGCATATCTTTCTTTTGAATAATACGAATATGTTTTAAATATTTCTTTACCATTTTTTTGAGTTGAGCTGCCTTGTCGTAGGCATGCTCAAACGCGATAATGTAGCGATCATTTAAAACACTTTCTGCCGTTTGTAAAATTCTTCGATAATACTCCAATCCATCGTCGCCACCAAACAAAGCAATGTGTGGTTCATTGTCTTTCACTAAGGCTTCTACAAATTCATCGTTTGGGATGTATGGAGGGTTGGAAATAAGCATATCAAACGTCTCGCCTTTGACAGGTTCTAATAAGTCTCCGTGATGGAATACAACGCTTCCATTTAAATCATGGTTGTTTTTTTGAGCAACAGCAATTGCTTCTTTGCTGATGTCAGTGGCGTGTACGCGAATCGTTGGATCCTCAATATTGAGGGTAATCGCTAAACACCCAGATCCAGTACCAACGTCTAAAAGCTTAATCGATTGATCTTTAAAGTAGCTCTGTTTAAGGTCGAGAATATATCCTATTAGCTCTTCGGTTTCAAACCTTGGAATCAATACATCTTTATTGACACAAAAATTGTGTCCATAAAAATACTCGTTTCCAGTGATATATTGGACAGGTTTATTGTCTACAACATATTGGTTCACAGATTGCAAAAACCTGTCATAAGTATCTTTATCCATCGCTTTTTCGAAACTAGCCATGAGTTCTGCACTACGCATACCAGTGTGGTGCAGCATCAAAAGCTTTACCGCTGATGGTTCTTTTTCATTGTCTAGTGCGTAGCGTTCGTTGATTTTTAATGCTTGTTTATAAGTTGGCATAACAAAAACTCCTTAAATGTTCTCAGCGCTTAATTTTCTTTCCGTTTCTTCTTCAATTAGCGCATCAACAATTGGATCTAACTTCCCTTCCATAACACGGTCAAGTTGTTGAATAGTAAATCCGATACGGTGATCTGTAATTCGGTTTTGAGGATAATTGTAGGTGCGTATTTTTTCACTACGATCGCCGGTACCGATTTTAGAACGACGCTCCTGTCCTTCTTTTTCCATTTGTTCTTGCTGGATTTTATCATGTAAGCGTGCCCGCATAACCTTTAATGCAGTCGCTTTATTTTCGTGCTGACTCTTTCCATCTTGACAGGTTACAATCAATCCCGTTGGCATGTGAGTAATTCTAACTGCAGAGTCCGTTGTGTTGACGCTTTGTCCACCCGAACCGCTCGAACGAAAGGTATCAATTCTTAAATCGTTCATCGACATCTCTACTTCTACATCTTCAGCTTCTGGCAAGACGAGAACCGTTGCGGTTGAAGTGTGGACACGTCCTTGCGATTCTGTTTGTGGAACTCGCTGTACACGGTGCGCTCCTGATTCATACTTTAATAGTGAATAAACGCTCTCTCCTGCAACTGTAAACTCGATTTGACTAAATCCACCGGCTTCGTTTTCAACGGAACTGACAAGCTCAGTTTTCCAATGTTTGCTTTCAGCATACCGAAGGTACATCCTATATAAATCTCCAGCAAATATATTCGCTTCATCACCACCAGCTGCGCCACGAATCTCAACAATAACGTTTTTATCATCATTGGGATCTTTTGGAACGAGCAACTTATGTAAGCTTTCCTCTAAATCCTTGTGCAACTGTTTATTCTCATCAAGCTCTAAAAGAGCCATTTCACGAATCTCAGGATCCGGTTCTTTCGACATTTCTTTAAGCTCTTCAATCGTTTGTTCAGTTTTTTGATATTGCTCATAGGTTAAAACGGTTTTTTCTAAACCACTTTGTTCTTTGGATAGCTCTTTTAATTTTTGAATATCTTGCGTAATATCAGGTCGACTCAACAATCTGTTAATTTCATTGTACCTGCGCACGATTTTTTCTAAACGATCTTTCATATTATCACTCCGGACCTATTATATTATACCGCATGGGGTTTTTCAACTGAATTGAATCCACCACGAAGGGTTAACTTTCTCATATAGATGATAAATAACACCAACAAAACAATCCCTTTAAACAACGAACTGATTGAGATTGCCCACCAAATACCGTGTACTGACTCAACCAATAAAATACTTAAAATAATCGCCAGCGGAATACGCATCGCATTACCAACAATCTGTATTGCGGACGGAATATAAGTCTTTCCTAAACCATTAAACGCACCTGCCGTGACCATATCTAAAATCATAAATAATTGCGATACACTTAAAATCCGTAAATAATCTGCACCTTGCCGCAATGTCTCTTCGTTACTAATAAATATCGAAAATAACGGTCGTGCACCAAAGTATAACAATGCATTGACTAAAAGTCCGTAAGGTATCAAAATCATCATACTCGTTAGATATCCCGCCTTGACACGCTCAAACTGGTTCGCACCATAATTTTGCCCAACAAACGCTGCTAAAGCGACTTGAAATCCAGATGCAATCATCCAGCTCAATGCCTCGATTTGACTTCCGATGCGTGAAACACTCATCACCACTTCGCCATACTGAGCGACCATCACACCGATTGCAATGGCGATACTAGTGAAAATCATACTTTGAACGCCCACAGGAATCCCTAAAACAAAAATACGTTTAATTTCTTCAAAATTAATATATTTAGTGAACTTTAAACGTGCTGGTGGATTTTTACGTAAATAAATAACAAGATAAATGAGCAAGGTCACTGTTTGAGAAATACCTGTAGCTAGTGCAGCTCCTGAAACACCCATCCCTAAGCCCAAAATGAACAGTGGGTCTAAAATCATGTTAAGGCCCAAGCCAAAAGCCATGATGTAAAAAGTATTGATCGTCTTTCCGAGTCCATCATACACACCATTAAACAAGTTAACAAAAAAGTATGCAAACCCAAACAGCGAGACAATTCGTAAATAGGTCATTGCTTGATCTACTACCGTAACATTACTAATGCTAAATATACCGACAAAATGGCTGTTAAAAACAGTCCCATAGATGACATAAAGCAGTGCCAAAGCGAACATTAATATCGTCCCATTCGTCGCCACACGATTTACGCCTTCTTCATCATTTCGACCAGCGAGTTGGCTAACTTTAATGCTGACACCAACCTTGACAATTGCGATTAATCCAAATCCAAACCAAGGGTAAAACCCAGCCGTCCCAATTGCCGCTACCGCTTCTTCTGCGTTTTGTCCCAAGCGTTCAACACGTGCAACCCAAAACATATCTGTGAGGTTATACGCCATTTGAACGAGGCTAGCGAGTAGCATTGGAACTGCCACAATGAGTATTTTCTTTAAAATGCTTCCACTGGTTAAATCAATTTTGACTTTCATTGGTTTGTTTCTTTTTCTCATGCGCCCCATATTATCACCTGTAGTAGAAAATTGTCCTGCATCATTATACCACTACCCTCGTGAAAATACAAAGGCTTTCATGAAAAACAACCGAGGTATTCTCGGTTGTTAAATATTATACATCAATGTCATCTAAATCAGAACTGTTAGCATCCATTTCATTGTATAGACGCTTGTTTTTAAAGCTACTATATTCTTTCTTAAATAGAAGTTTTACGCCTTCAGTATTGATCGCTCCGGAACGGTTTTTTGAGATAATTATATCTACCTCACCCGTTAGTTTATCACGGTCTTCTTCGTAATAATCCTTGCGGTATAAAAACATGATTACATCGGCATCTTGCTCAATCGAACCTGATTCACGTAAATCAGCTAGGATCGGTCTTTTATCTTGTCTTGTTTCAACACTTCTTGATAACTGAGACAGCGCTATAACAGGAATTTTTAGTTCACGTGCCATTTCTTTAAGCGTTCTAGAAATTTCTGAAACTTCTTGAACGCGGTTGGTTTGATTTTTCGAACCAGAAAGGAGTTGTAAATAGTCAATCACAACGAGATCAAGTTTGTTCTCTTGTGCAAGTTTACGACATTTTTGCCTTAAATCAGTAACTTTTACGGTCCCTGAATCATCAAACACAATGTTCAAATTGGAAAGTTTATTGTTTGCCACACTGATTTGTTGCCAATCAGAGTCTGATAATTCTCCCGTTCGAATCCGAGAACTTTTAACGTTTGCCACACTTGACAATATCCTTCCAACAAGTTGGTCTACACCCATCTCTAATGAGAAAAACGCAACATATGGACGGTGCTTCATATTTGCTACGTTTGTAGCGATGTTTAAGGCAAAAGCACTTTTACCCATTGACGGGCGTGCGGCGATGATGTAGAGTTCACTGGGTTGTAGTCCAAAGGTGTAATCATTAATTTTTTCAAAGCCGGTATCTAATCCAAGCAGTTTTCCTTTTTTGTTCTTGGCTTCTTCGGTCTTAGCGATAACATCTTGCGTTGCTTGCTTTAAGGTAATAAAATCAGACGTTCTACGAGATTTAGCAACATCAAATACTTTTTTCTCGGCCTCGTCGATGAATTCAGCCATATCGATGGCTTCCATGCCGTTTTCAGCAATCTCTTTTGCAACTTCAATCATATTACGGACAATCGCTTTATCACGAACAATATTAATATAGTGTTCTAAATTCACCACTGAAGGGGTTGTATCTGAGAGGCCTAAAATATAATCAGAGCCGCCTGCATCTAACAGCAAATCCTTCGTTTCGAGTCGATTAATGAGTGTCGTATAGTCAATTTCAACATTTTCTTTAATCAAATCTAAAATAGCACCGTAGATTAAACGATGTCTACGTGAATGAAAGTCATTGACATCCAACTGATCAACAATCATCTTAATCGTATTCGGATCTATAAATACTGCACCAAGAACGTTTTGCTCCGCTTCTAAGCTGTGTGGGATAATTTTTTCAGCCATTTTACTGCTCTAAAACCAGTAACTCAAATGTTGCAGTTACATCTTTATGGATACGTAGATCGATACGATATGTTCCGAGTGCAGTGATCGGATTATCTAAAGCAATCTTACGCTTATCAATCTCAATCGCATGTTGTTCTTTAAAAGCATCCGCAATCTGTTTAGAAGTGATTTTTCCATAGAGTTTTCCACTATCACCAATTTTTACATAGATTTTTACTGCGCGAAAATCAATGCGTTGTTTTAAAGCTTTTGCAGCTTCTAGTTCTTGGCGTGCCGCTTCCTCTAAACGGCTTTTTTCATCTTCTATACTCTGCATGTTTTCTGGAGTTGCTTCAATCGCCTGCCTACTTGTTAACAAGTAGTTTGCATACCCTGCTGCGACTTCAATCACTTCACCTTTTTTACCTCTACCTTTTAGATCTTTTTTCAATATAACTTTCATTGGTTTTTCCTCCTGTGTCGATTTCTCTAAATGCTCAATAAGGTCTTCTTTAACCTTCTGAATGTCATCTTCTTTAACTTGTGCCCCAGCGTTGTTCAAATGTCCGCCACCACCAAAAGCTTCCATAGCAGTTTGGACATTAAACCCTTCTAAACTTCTTGCACTGATTGCAACATTTTGATTATCAATCTTGCCGATGGCAAAGGCCGCAACAGTGTTATCGATTTCAAGTAAATCGTCGGCGATTTGTGCCAACAAAGTTCGGTCGCTTTCGATATCATCAGGTACGACAACAATTGAGTAACGCTTTTTAATGACTTCAGCCAACATTAATAGCTTAGATTTAATTTGAATATCTTTTAATGATTCTCTTAAAATATTTTTAACTTTATAAGTATCTGCACCATACTTTCTCAGAACTGCAGCGGCTTCAAATGTCCGAGCACCTGTACGATACATAAAATTATTCGTATCAACAATAATCCCAGATAACATGATTGTTGCCTCTAACGGATTGATGTTGACATCTTTTTTATATACATTCAGCATTTCAACCACAAGCTCAGTTGAACTTGAAGCATACGGCTCGATGTAACTTAAACGGCTACCTTCAATGTAATCTGATAGTTTGCGATGGTGATCAATAATGACTTTATTAGGAATGGTGCGCACAAGTTTTTCATCAACGGTTTGAGAGACGGTGTGATGATCAACGCAGACGAGTAAGCTTTGTCTTGTCGATTGACTCAAAGCCTCCTCAGGGGTTACAAAATTTTCTAAGAAGGTTACATACTCATATTCCATGAGTTGTAAAATCTTTTTGACTGTTCGGTCAAGGTTGTTAAAATTTAAAACAATCGAAGCATCAACTTTTAAGGTTTGCGCAATCTTCAACACACCAATGGCTGCACCTAAAGCATCCGTATCAGGATGATCGTGTGGTGTAATAAAGACTTTATCCGCTTCGGCAAACAAAGCAGCAAGCTTTTGAGCATTAATTCGACTTGAAATACGTGTACGTTTTTCTTGCGTGTTCGTGTTACCACCAAAATACCTTAAAGGCTCCCCTTGAACATTAACAACAACTTGATCTCCACCACGACTAAGCGATAAATCAAGTGCATCTTCAGCTAACTCACCAAGCTGATTTTGAGGAAGATTTGCACAGACAATGCCACCGCTTAAAGTAATCATTAGATCATTATCTTTAGAGATTGAGTTGATTTTTTCAATGATTGCAAATTGGTCTTCTACTAAAGCGTCAAGGTCTTTACGGTACATCGATACGATTAACTTTGATGTGCTGATAGGCATTAAATAAATAGCGCGAGCATCCGCCCAGTCTTCTAAAGCTCCTAAATACTTTCCTTGAACCTCGTTACGCTCTTGCATATCTAAAACCGCAAGTGAATCTTCAAGATTATCGAGGTGCAAAACACCTAAAACACTTGTTAAAGCATAGTGCTTACGTTTAATTTCTTCACGTTCAGTTACTTTATATAGATAAAGTGTATCTTCGTGATCATCAAAATAGACATCATATTCTTGTTCATAAATCTTTTCAACAAAAGTTCCGTTGATGGCTTTGGATTGTATTTTTTCTTTAAGTCCTTTATGAAGCAAATCTAGATTGCGAAACTCTAAATTATTCTCGAAGATTTTTTTGGCATACCCATTTGCCCACTCTATATCAAATTGCTTATTAATCAAGATGATTCCAACAGGAATATCATCAATCAGTTTTGATTCAGCAGTGCTTTTTCTTTTAATCAAATTTTCTTTATCTCGAATATTTTGTGTTAAGCCATGAATACGACGATTTTTGTGTCTTAAGTATCTCACTAAAAAATAGGCGTTAAACGCGAAAATAATTCCTATCAATGCGATAGAAACAAACAAGGTTGTATCGCTTCTAAAAATAATTAGAAGTGTGATAAATACTAGCATAATGACACTAAAAATAACGTTATACACCCGATCCACACAAACACCTCCAAGCGTAACTTTTGCTTAAAATATTATAACACAACCACCAATCAATAAAAAGCTTTGTAAAATTTTATATTTGACAAATTCAAAGGGTTTTAATAAAATACTACGGTATAACGCAGTTCGAAACCATCCTGCGATATCAAAACTAGGAGGCGATATAATGTCGAATGAAGTAATATGGTTAGGGTTTGCCATAATCAACTTTATACTTATGGTTACATCATACAAGTTGTTTGGTAAGTATGGGT
The DNA here is from genome assembly GCA_007117625.1 of Candidatus Izemoplasma sp. Taxonomy (GTDB): domain Bacteria; phylum Bacillota_I; class Bacilli_A; order Izemoplasmatales; family Izemoplasmataceae; genus SLQR01. The sequence continues at coordinate 36,038 of SKGE01000032.1, forward strand.
TATTGACTTGGATAGCGATGGGTACGATTCTCGCAAATATCCAGGTTGTAAAAATGGTTGAACTATTCGGAATGACAGCAACACTCGGAAATATCATGTTTGGAACACTCTTTTTAGCAACGGATACACTGAATGAAAAGTATGGATTAAAAGCCGCAAGAAGCTCAGTTTTTATTGGTTTTTTCACCTTGATTAGTACTGTTATAATCATGCAAGTTGCCTTGCAGTTTACCTCTGCGGGTGATGGTGTCGTTCAAAGTGCTTTGGAGACGATTTTTGGTTTAATGCCGAGAATAGCGCTGGCGAGTTTAACTGCCTATTTAGTTAGTCAGTTACTCGATGTGTATCTATTCCAGAAGATCAAAACAGCTTTACCCGCGAATAACTTACTATTTGCACGAAACTTAGGCTCAACACTAATCAGCCAGCTGATTGATTCTTTAATCTTTGTGCCTATTGCATTTTTGGGTGTCGTTAGTGGTTCAATTCTTTGGGAAATCATTTTTACAACTTATGTGATAAAGCTTATTGTTGCAGCACTAGATACCCCGTTTATTTACTTAATGAAACGTATTCAACCCCTCAAAATTTAATATTAAAAGTGTCTGAAAAAAGACACTTTTTTTATACTTAACATAAAAAAATACGCCCGATTGGACGTATTGATTTGTTAGTCTTTAACATAAGGCAAGAGTGCCATATGACGTGCGCGTTTAATCGCAACACTAAGCTCTTTTTGGTACCCTGCTTTCGTTCCTGTAACACGTTTTGGTAAAATTTTACCGCGATCTGAAACGAAACGTCTAAGCATATCTACATCTTTGTAATCAATGTAGTTAATTTTATTTTCTGTAAAGAAACAAACTTTTTTGCGTCTTTTACGAAAGTTCGGTCTAGCCATTTAAATTCCTCCTTTTAAAATGGTAAATCGTCTTCTGATATTAAATCATCCGCTGAATCATCAATATCTTTTGATTTGTTTTGGTTTTTCGATGTTGTTGCATCATAGGTATTTCTTCTGTCTCTTGAATCCGAATCGTTAGATGACTTAGTGTCTAAAAACTGTACAGAATCACAAACAACCTCTGTGATGTATTTGCGATTTCCATCTTGGTCATCGTAACTACGTGTTTGAATACGTCCTTCCACACCAACTAAACTTCCTTTTGATAAGAAGCGTTCAACAGTTTCAGCTTGTCTACGCCATGCGACGCATTGAATGAAATCGGCTTCTCGATCTCCACTTTGACTCGTGTAAGGTCGGTTCACTGCCACTGTAAACGATGTAACTGCAATATCGTTTGCAGTACGTCTTAGTTCCGGGTCTTTGGTAAGGCGTCCTACCAATACTGTACGGTTAATCATAATATCACCTTTCTAACGAACGTCTTTAATAATTATATAACGCATAACATCTTCTTTAAGACGAATAATGCGATCAAATTCAGCGCGAGCTTCTTCTGAAGCTGTAACGTCGACTACCACATAATATCCTTTGCGATTATGGTCGATTTCGTACGCTAAATCACGCATTCCCCATTCATCTACTTTACGGATTTCAGCGTTTAAGCCAGTTAGCGTTCCATGAAGTGATTCAATCAAGGCTTTGCGCTCTTCTTCCGAAATTGTAGGACGAATAATGTACATGATTTCGTATTTTCTCATTTTTTTTCCTCCTTTTGGTCTAATGGCTGCCAGTGCAGCAAGGATGAGTTTAAAACTCACGGTGTATAATTATAGCACAAGGTATTTAAATTGTAAACAGAAACTCGCTACTTGTTTTTTAAATATGCTAGCAAGTCTTTATGCATTTTTTGAACGATTTTATGCCCTGTCTCATAGCATCTAAAAATGATGTTACGTTGGGGATTCTCATCTAAAAACGTTTCACTTTGACTCGATGGAATAACGCGATCATAGGTACCGTTTAACATGATTAATCGGTTGAATACCATCGATTCTGGTCGTGTTGATGGATCGATAGACTCTATGAAGGCATGGGTGGTTTTCGTTTGTTCTGGGTATTTTTTCTGCCGCGCCTCCGGGAAGGTATATTGAGCAGCTTCTAAAAACTTCGGACTACTTATTAAAGCCACAAGCTGATCGATTTGGTCCGTGATTGTTGAAAGATAATATCCGATTAAGCCCCCCATAGAAACACCGATAAAATCAAAACCATCAAACTCTGATCTAAACGTGTCTTCATATATGTTTTTAATGTCTTCAGAAGTCTGTTTCACTACATACATGGTCTCAAGTTCACATAAATCTTCATCTTTTGATAAAAATGGTTCTTCGATTCTTGCGCCGTGCTTCGCTGCATCAATCGCTACAACATGATATCCTAATTTAACGAATGATACGCCTAAAAGATGCATAACTTTCTCTTTTTGAGAGTGAATTCCATGTTGTAAAAAAAGAAGTTTATCTGCTTTTTTACTACTATACTCTAATGTTTTGATTCCTTTTATGGTTCGTTTATGAATGATGGTCTTCATGTAACAATGCCTTTAATACAAGATATAGTCCATATATCGTAGCTTTTTTACGGATTAAGTTACGGTCTCCTGCAAAGATTTTGCTATATGTCTTTGTCTTCCCTTCGTGATGCAATCCAAAATATACCGTACCAACAGGCTTTACAGCTGTTCCACCACTTGGACCAGCAATACCAGAAACACTTAAAACAATATCGGTGTCAGTCCTTTGTGCAAGTTGGTAAGCAAGCTCATAAACGCACTGTTTACTGACCGCACCAAACTTATCGATAATCATTTGGTTAATCCCTAGTTGTTTTATTTTAGAGCCATTCGAGTAAAGCACATAAGATTCATTGAAGACCTTTGAAACATTTGGCACATTGACTAAGTATGCTGCTAGCAAACCACCGGTACAGGATTCTGCAAAGCTTATCGTTTTGTTTTGGGCCATTAATGTCTCAACGACACGCGTTTCAAGAGTTTTATCATAAGGACCTACAATATATTCAGAAAATAGCTTTCTAAAATGATCTAAAGCACGCTCTAAAGCTTTACTGTTCGAAGATGTGAAGATATATTGAATCGATGCAATATCCGCATAAGGTGCAATTTGAACCTCAGGATGTTTTTCATAAACGCAGTCCATTTTTGACTCCATTTCCGATTCGCCGATACCCGCAACGAGATAGCCTGACTGATAAATCGTTGTATCGCTTCTTTCGATTAAGTAGTCTTTTACAAAACGGAACATTGGTATTAATTCACTCGGTGGACCCGGAAGCATTACAACCGTTTTTCCGTCTACCTGAATGATGGCACCTGGTGCAGTTCCATAATTATTACTTAACACAATCGCATTTTTAGGAAAATACGCTTGTTTTTTATTCGTGTCTTTCATCTCTCTGTTTTGTTTTGCAAAAAAGTTTTTAATTCGTGTTAGCGTCTCATGGTTCAACTCGAGGTCAAGATTGTAATACTTACATACAGTCTCTTTGGTAATATCATCCCTTGTTGGTCCGAGACCTCCAGTAAAAATCACTAGTGACTCATCACTGTTTTTTAGTGTTTTGAAGATTGCTTCTTCCTGGTCTTTTACACTTGATGCACTATTGACTTCAATACCAATTGACCTTAGTTCCTTAGAGATAAGTGTAAGATTTGTGTTGACAGTTTTGCCTATTAATAGCTCATCGCCAACGGATATAATTTTTGCTTTCATAGTATCACCCAATGTTCATTATAGCATATGCGAGCAAAAAAAAAGATGCTCTTTCGAACATCTTAACCACAAGTCACAACCCTCGATAACCAATCACAAAGGCTATGATAAACACTAATGTAAAAAATAGTGCCAATCCAAACGACGCTTTAATAATCAAATCGGTATATTTTTCATAGTACGTTTTTCGATCAATCTGAGAACGAATTTTCAAGTAAATCGAAGTCATAAAGTAGAGTAAAAAAACAAATAGAAACACTAAAAATACAAACCCGACTAAAATTATCGGGGTAAGCCCAATAAGATCGGCATATACATTATCTCCACGAAAAGGATTTAAACCAAATATAACATGAACCAAAATAATGACAGCCATGATGCCACCTACAATGAAGTAGTGTTCGAATACACCACCTTTTTTATAGGTAAACATTTTTGCAGGTGTAATCGTTTTTGTCCTAAAATACTGAACAAAAACACCCATAAAGAATGTGATAAAAAATAATAACAGTGTATATGCAATATAATCAACAATCATTTTGAATCCTCCTATACATTAAAACGGAACAGCAATATATCGCCATCTTTAACCAGATATGTTTTACCTTCTGAACGCATGCGGCCAGCCTCTTTAGCTTTTTGCATCGACTGAAAACTCATTAACTCTTGATAAGCAATCGTTTCTGCACGGATAAAACCTTTTTGGAAATCGCTATGAATGACGCCTGCGCATTCAGGTGCAGACATCCCTTTTTTAAAGGTCCATGCACGCACTTCTTTTTCTCCAGCAGTAAAGAAAGTTTGCAGCCCTAATAACTGATAGCTCTTAGTAATAAGCTGATCTAAGCCTGAATGAGGAAGCCCTAATTCTGCTAAATACTCAAGTTTATCAGCTTCATCTAAATCCGAGAGTTCAGACTCTATTTTTGCACTAATATAGATAACGTCTGATCCATCTTTCCTTGCTTGAGCTTTTAAAGTTTCTGCATGTGTATTAAGGTTATTCGATATGAGGTCTTCTTCAGAAATGTTCCCAACATAGATGATTGGTTTCATCGTTAAAAACCCATAACTCTTAATTCTTTTTAGCTCATTTTGAGTCAGTTCAAGTTGACGAATTGGCCTATTGTCCATAAGTTGTTCATGAATTCGCTTAAGTATTTTAAACTCTTCTAAAATATCAGCATCCACCTTCAACATCGCTTTTTTTTCAATTTTAGGTAGTCGCTTCTCGACGATATCAAGATCTGCGAAGATGAGTTCAATATCAATTGTCTCAACATCTCTAATCGGATTTATCGCGCCATCGACATGCGTTACATCATCATCTTCAAAACAACGTACGACATGGATGATTGCATCAACTTCTCTTATATGTGATAAAAACTGATTACCCAGTCCTTCGCCTTTGCTTGCCCCTTTAACCAACCCGGCAATATCGGTAAACTCAAAAGTCGTTGGTATGGTTTTTTTAGGTTGGACAATCTCAGAAATATTTTTCAACCGTTCATCGGGAACTAAGACCGTTCCTACATTCGGTTCAATCGTTGCAAAAGGATAATTCGCTGCCAAAGCACCCGCTTTGGTTATTGCATTAAATAGTGTTGATTTACCAACGTTTGGCAAGCCAACAATTCCAGCAGTCAATGCCATAAATATACCTCCTTTGACGCTTTTATCATTTTATGACAAAAACCACAAAAACACAAGTTTAAAAAGCGATAAAAACGATCGCTTTTATTCAGGGAGTTGATCGTCAGGATGTGGGTTTAATGTTGTTGGTGGAGACACATGAATCTCACCATTTCGAACGTATTGTAAAATAATCACATCACCAACACGTGAGTTTAAAATCATTTCACGTAGCTCATTAAAATTGCGAACTTCTACAAATGCTTCATCGCCCTCATGTTTATATCCAATGATTGTGTCTCCAGGGACTAATCCAGCACTGTCAGCGGCACCACCGCTATCGACATCTTGGATGCATGCTCCACTTGGGTAATCACAGCCACTATAGAAAACATTCGAAACAATTCCTAAGTATGGTCTAACAATATATCCGTAATCTTCTAAATCTTGGGCAATCCGTCGTACCGTATTACTAGGCACAGCGAAACCAATATTGGCCGCTTGAGCTTGATCTAACTTCATATGGTTTATACCAATAATTTGACCATTGATATCGAAGAGTGCTCCCCCACTATTACCTGGGCTAATCGATGCATCATGCTGGATAACCGTTGCATTAAAATCATCGACGGTCAAAAATCTTGCCGTACCAGAGATAATTCCCATCGTAACACTTCCATAATATTGGAATCCCAGAGGATTTCCGATTGCAAAGACAAACTGACCTGCAGAAATTTCATACGAGTCGGCAAAATCAACGGTTTGGAAAACCTCGGTGGAACGGAAGGTCAATACAGCGATATCTGTAGTAGCATCACTTCCCAGCAAGTCTATTTTGTTGTTTGGTATATCATTGAGTACACCAAACTTTTCATAAACAACCTCTAACTGTTGGTGATTTTCAACAACATGGTGATTGGTAACGACATAATAGAGGTGTTCTCCACCTTCATAAGCGTTCATTTCGGCTTTGTATATAACCCCTGAACCGATGCCTCCGCCTGAATTAGGGTTGATATTCCTAATCCCGATAACACTTTGCGCTCTATCTTCAAGCATCGATACAATAGAAGCTTGAAATCCTTCTAAGTCATAAGATGTTGTGTGTCGATCCTCTGGAAGAAGACTTTCAATTAGCTGGATCAACTCTTGCAAAGTTAGATCATGCGGAACATGTTGTTCGACAATATTGATGATTTCAGATTCTATGACTCTTGCTGTGATAAGGGTGTCAATAATCGCTTCAAGTTCTTCGTGTGTAAGGTAATCAGGTTCTGGTGATGGATCATTACCATCCAAATCAAAATCTATATCACACGCAGCTAACGTGAATACCATTATCAATGACATCAATAAAACGATTCTTTTCATAGGTTTTCCTCCTTTAATCGGAACAGCCTTAATGCATTTTTAGATGTTTTTTCAGCGATTGTATCGAAACTTACTTTTTTTATTGATGCAATCGCTTCTGCAATATATGGCAATAAACTCGAATCATTTTGCTTGCCACGAAACGGGTGTGGGGCTAAATAAGGTGCATCCGTTTCAATTAAAAGATAGTCTAATGGTACTATTTTCGCAACCTCTTTTGGTACTCTTGCATTCTTAAAAGTTACAGGCCCTCCCAATGAAATGTGCAGACCTAAATCAATAAATAGCGGTGCCATTTCCGAAGACCCACTATAACAGTGCATGACTCCCTTGACAGGAGCATGCTTCTTGAGTACTTGATACGTTTTATCTGTCGCATCTCGCATATGAATCACAAGCGGCTTTTGGTATTTTTTCGACAGTTCTATATGTTTTTCAAACACTTCTATTTGAGCATTTTGAAACTCTTTATCCCAATAAAAATCAAGTCCAGTTTCTCCAATACCGATTACTTTTTTGTGATGTAACAAGTTCTCTAAAACCTCAAAGTCTTTACGGGTAATATCTTTCGCTTCCGTCGGGTGGTACCCTACAATTGCATAGATAAAATCATACCTCTCGGCAATCGCTATAGCACGTTGATTAGTCTCGTGACTATACCCCACTACAAACATGTACTCAACTTTGTTTTGTTTAGCTTTATCAACATAGTAATCTAAATCTTCATAGAGTTTCGGATTGTTTAAATGAACGTGTGTATCAATTAACATACTATCAGCTCCTAAGCCTATTATACATGTTTTAACTATGGTTCTTCAATGAATACGATTATAACACTTTATCTTGCATCATGCACCCTTTTTGATACATCAATAAATAAATTGATAAGCTCAATAATGTTGATATCTATGGCTCAAAAAACTTGTGAGAATCTATGTTTGAAGTTGTTGAGTTTGATATTAGATGCACCATGGCAAGAAGTATTGATATTGTTGGAGGGGAAATCATACCGAGGTTATGTTTGATTAAGCAAGTTGCAAATCTATACTTCTTATTTTCGTTAAATCGATGAAAACACTTACATGAATAATCGCGTTGACAGACTTTTAGAATGTTTGTTATAGTTGTATCAGCATAAAAATTAGAGGTCGCGATGCAGATGAGTAATTGTGGGAGCCGGTAGGCTGTG